>JADJPF010000022.1:0-300000 GCA_016713405.1 Blastocatellia bacterium | reverse complement strand
AATTTAAGTTTGGCAGTATTACACAATTAACTGGGGCAATAATGAGTTTTACTGATAGTAACAATGATCAAATCCCTGATAAAGCTAGTATTTTTGCAACTGCAACTGCAACTGATAGTAATCCAACAACAGCAAGTTCAATTGTGCCAATAACTAATGCAAAAGGCGAACAACAATTTTATGTTTATGGAATAAATGATGTTTTAGCTAAATCTTCTCAAATTGTGATATACAACGATTTAGACCAAGACTTAAAAGCTGACAGCGGGCCAAGTGTTTTTTATACGGCAACTTCAGAATTTCAAGGCATTATTGGTTTTTTTGGCAATGAAACCTCCGCCATTACAACAAGTAAACTAGATTTTAGCGATGGACAAGCCCTATTTGCTTTTAGCAGTTTTGACAGCACTGGAAATATAGTTACTGACGGCGGTGTAGCACTACTTAAAGATAATGGGACAGGTCAACCTAGCTCAGAAATGAAAGTCTTTGCTGCTCCAAAAATGGGAGAAAATGTAGCTACTATTAGCTTTGTTTTAGGTGTACCAGGTAGCAATGATAAGCTTTCACCTACTGCAAAAATCTTAAATATATCTACTGGGCAAAAATTTGAGAGCAGCAGTAAATTTACCATCAATTTTTCTTCTAGTGATGATATAGGTGTAATTTCACATAATATTTTATTTGCAATTAATGGAGATGTTTTTGAGCCTTTAATACTTGGACTTGCTGGAAGCACAAATTCATTTCAATTTACTATTCCCAATATTGCTACAACAAATGCTGCTATTAGATTACAAGCACTGGATTTAGCAGGTAATGTTGGAAGTGATACTGTTATGCCGCTAATTATTGAAACAGATGGCATTAACCCTACAGTAATAGTTATAGCCCCAAAAAATAAAGAAAAGCTAAAAGGAAATACTATGTTTACTATTACTTTTACTTCTTCAGATGATCGAGGAGTTGTATCACATGATTTTCAGTTTTCCCAGACAATGGAGCAAATTTTGTTACTTTTGCACAAGGACTACCTGGTAATTTACAATCGCTTACTATTCCTGTTCCAAATATGAAAATTAAACAAGGACTAATCAAAGTTATTGCTAGAGATGCAGCAGGAAACGTTGGAGAAGGAATTTCTGGAATCTTTAAGATTAAACCTACAAAATAATAAAAATAATTAAGATAAATAGTCAAAATACCTGATAAACTTAGTAATATTAAAAACCTAGCCCTACTTCTTATAGCTTAAAAATACTATGCGATATATTTTAGCTATAGTGATATGCCTACTATCTATTACTATAGCACAAGCCCAGATATACCGATTTAAGGTCTACAACTCAACTAGTGGACTGCCTAATAATCAAGTTTATAGTATTTTTCAAGACCATCTTGGCTATATTTGGTTTGGGACAGAAGGCGGATTATGCCGCTATGATGGAGTTGAATATAAGGTTTTTGATACCAAACAAGGTTTAATTAACCCTATTGTTAGAGCAATTATTGAAGATCGTGAGCATAACATATGGTTAATGACTAGGGGCGGATTAAGTCGTTATGATGGACAAAAGTTTACTAACTTCACTACTGAGAATGGTTTAGCACATAATGAAACTCGCTCTGCTCTACTTGCAAAAGATGGCACACTTTGGTTTGGTACTGCTAATGGATTAAGTCATTATAATGGAGAAAAATTTACTAATTATGGTGTAGCTGAAGGTTTACCAAATGGCTTAGTTGGCTCATTAATTCAAGATAATAATGGGGTAATTTGGGCAGGTATTCGTGGAGGTGGATTAGCTAAATTTGATGGAAAAACTTTTACTGTTTTTGGTTTAGCTGAAGGTTTACCAGATCTAAATATTTTCGGTATGGCAAAGGATGAAAAAAATAACCTTTGGCTAGCCACTGGTCAAGGTCTTTGTCAATTTGATGGAAAAACCTTTCATTGCTATAAAACTGCTGATGGATTGGGCAGTGAACGTGGTAGCGGGGTTTTAGTAGATCGTCATAACCGAGTTTGGTTTGCTACTTATGGAGGAGGAATTAGCCGGGTAGAAACAGACCAAAAAATTAGTGTTTTTAATCGGAATAATGGGCTTCCAGATAATTACTTAATTACTCTTTTTGAAGATTACGAAGGTAATATTTGGGGTGGGACAATGTGGAATGGAGGTTTTAAGTTTGGCAATGAACTTTTTGCTAACTATACTAAAACTCTAGGTTTAGATGGTCTAATGACAGGTGTTGAAGAATCTTCTAAGGGGGTACTTTGGTTTTCTTCTATTAATATTGGTTTATTTAGCTTTGATAAAACTAACAAAGTTACTCATTTTACTAATAAAGAAGGGTTGCTAGAAGACGATATTTGGGCATTAATCGTAGATGGCAAAAACCGAGTTTGGACATCAGGCCATCAAGGAGCAAGCTTTTATGATGGAAATCAATTTAAGAAATTTTCCTTAGCAGAAATAGGACAAACAAACCGAATTACAACAATGATAGAAGACCTTCAAGGCCATATCTGGTTTGGCTCAAATTGGTCTGGAAGCAGTGGAATTTCTGTTTATGATGGAAAAAATTTTTCTCAATATTCGCAAATAGATGGTCTAGCCTACAATCAAATTAATTCTTTTGCTTTAGATAAAGCTGGAAATCTTTGGATCTGCACTTATTCAGGCTTAAGCCGTTTTGATGGCAAAACCTTTACTAATTACACCCGAAAAGATGGACTTCCAGATAATTTAATTACTTGTGCTTATGAAGATGAAAAAGGCAATCTTTGGGTTGGAACTGCTAGAGGTCTGGCTAGATTTGATGGAAAGCAGTTTGAGAACTATACAATCAAGGATGGGCTAATTAGCAACTTTATTCGTACTATTACTAGTAACGAAGGTTTGCTTTGGGTTGGTACATCTGGGGGTTTATCAACTTTTGATGGCAGCAAATTTAAGAATTATACGGTTAAAGACGGTTTAATTAGTGATGATATTTCTCTATCAACTTTTCTTAGGCGACGTGATGGAAGTATCTGGTTTGGCACAGCAGAAGGTGTTTCACGCTACCGCCAAGTTAAAGAAACAGTTTTATCCCTGGCCCTAGGGTTTATATTAATGGTTTGCGCTTAGGCAATACTTTAGTTTCATCTGCTCCAAATATTTCTTTACCCTATAATCAAAACACAATTTCTTTTGATTTTGTAGCATTATCTTTTACGGATGAAGACTTAGTGCGTTATAGTTATTTACTAGAAAACTTTGAAGGTGAGTGGTCACAACCTAGCACAGAACGCACTACACGTTTTACCAACCTTCCCGCAGGTCAATATAAATTTTTGGTCAAAGCTCGCTCTAGCTCAGGGCTTTGGAGTGAACCACAAACTTTGTTAGTAGAAATCTTGCCTCCCTATTGGCAAACAACTTGGTTTCGCCTTTTGCTACTTTTTAGCACTGTAACTTTAATAGCTGGTATTTTTTCTTGGCGTGTCAGTAGACTAAATTATCATCATAACCAACGAATAGAGAGCCTAACACAACTACTAGAAAGTATTAGGGTTATTAACTCAAAACTAGACCTACAACTGGTTTTACAAAATATTGTTTCAGAAAGTGCTAATTTAGTTGGTGGAGAGGCTGGAGGAATTGGATTAATTAAAGAAAATAAACTAGTTTTTGAGCATGTCTGGTATAAAGATCATTGGGAAAAAACTACTTTAGAGTTTCCTCTTAATCAAGGTATTGCTGGGCTTGTTGCTGCAACAGGTCAAACTATTATTGTTAATGACCCTATGCAAGATAGCCGAGTGATTTATCCAGCATTAATTAAAAAATATAACCTACAAGGCTTTATGGATGTACCTATTTATAGTCGTGATAGAAAAGTAATAGGTGTTTTAGATATTCGCTTAAGAGCTAATCGAGTTGCTTTTAATCTTGCAGACGCTCGTTTAGTAGAGTCTTTAGCCGAGCAAGTTGCTGTAGCTATTGAAAATGCAGAGCTTTACGGTTCTCTTGCGGAAAAAAACTTAATGATTATTGAATCATTAAAAGAGATAGAAAAACTCTATAGCAATGAACAAGAAGTCACCCGCCGATTACAAGAATTAAACAATAAATTAAAGGAAGTCAATGAGTTAAAAACTAACTTTATGATTGTTACTTCTCATGAAATGCGCACACCTTTAACAGTCTTAAAGGGCTATCATGAAGTGCTTTTAGACCTACAGCCAGAAAACCTTTCTGCTTCACAAAAGCGAGCTTTGCAAACCTGCCAAAGAACCATAGAAAGACTAATTAATATTGTTAATGATATTTTGGAAATGCTAAGAATTGAAGAAAAGTGCATCAGCCTAAAATTAACAAACTTTAATTTATCAGACCTTATTTTAGATATAGTTAATGAAATAAAACCATTTGTAGAGAAAAGAAACCTAAAAATAAATATAAAAGTGCCTGATGAAGCTTTGATCTTAGAAGCAGATGTAGAAAAAATAAGGTTAGTTTTGTTAAATTTAATTCAAAATGCAATTAAATTTACTCATGACAATGGTTTAATAGAAATAATTGCAAATAAAGAAGATAGCCAACTGCATTTGATCATCAAAGATAGTGGTATAGGAATAGTTGCTAGTGAAATTGATCATATTTTTGAAAAATTTTACACAGGGCATGACACAATTCATCATAAATCTGGAAAATATGAATTTGGTGCGCGAGGTGCAGGACTAGGTTTAGCAATTGCTAAAAGCTATTTAGAAGCTCATTCTGGAAAAATTTGGGTAGAGTCCGAAGGAAAAGGAAAAGGGGCTGAATTTCATATAATTATTGATACTACAGCAAAATTCTTAGGTAGTAAAAAAGATAGTCTTTCCAAAGAAGCTATAAATGCTTAATTAATCTTAAAGTTAAAAGCTATGCGTCCAGAAAATCCGTTATTACTTTTTTCAAAAATCCATTTTTGAGCAGCTTGTAAAGCAGAAGATTTAAAGACATTATTACCTGCTAAAAATAATACTTTATCTACTTTACCTTCAGCATTAACTAAAACTCCAACAATTACTCGGCCTTGTTGTTGAGTAAGTTTAGCAACATCAGGATAAGTAGCTGCTACTTTTTTTATAGCTTTACCTTCAAGACTAGCCTGCATATGCAAATCAAAAACTTCTTCTGAAGCAGCATTAAGACTAATGTTAGTGATAGATTCTGATTTTAAGCCATCTTTTTCCACCACCAACTTATAACTACCTATAGAGAGATCTAAAATTTGATAGCCTCCATTTTCATCAGTTGTTACACTAGTAATAACTTGTTGTTCTTCATCCTTTACAGTAATAGTTGCACCTGTGACAGGTTTGCCAAAATCATCTTTTACTGTACCTTTTATTGAGGCTGTAATTGTTTGTCCAAAGCTAACTGTAATGGTTAGCAAAATAATTAATACAATTAGTAATATTTGGTTTTCATTACCAACTTCTCCCAGATTCAGGTAAAAGTTTGCACTACGTCTACGAAAGCGGGAGAATGACAGCCTAAAAATTTAGGCTGTCATAAATATAAAACTTAATTATTTTCCTTACTTAATTTCTTAAGTAGTAGGTGAGCAAGTCTTTGCATTTCTGCAATTTCATTACGTTTTTTGTCAAGTTCTTCACCTGAAAGACCAGCTAAAGACTCAGTAACTATAGTAGAGGTGCTAGTACCATCAATCCAAATTGTATGTTGAGTATTAACTCTAGTTAAGTCAAACTGAGTTTCATTGTTTGTCACCATAAATGTACGTGTTTGACCTGCTGCTAGAATATCGCTTAATTCACCATTCCCAGCAAATGTAATGTCAAAAACCTGGTCAACTCGGTTAAGGCTTTCTATTACTACTTGAGGAGCGCGAGCAGCAACAGTGCCTGTATTACGCACTACTACGGAAAAATCAGATCCATTTTGATTATTAAGTGTTCTAGTCAAACGATCTATAACTAAATTAGCTCTTGGAGGTGTAATGGTATCCGTCATAAAGTCTACAGAAACATCAACTCTTTGTGTATCTGACAAAAATGGTAAGTCAAAAAGCTGACTAAAGCTGGCTGAACGTGCTTGTGGGAGAGTTGTTTGTGTAAAAACTCCAGCAGAAGTAATTCCAGAGAATCCATTAACAAAAGTTCTTCTAGTTTCAAGAAGATTTCCACCGCCATCAAATACTCTTAAAGTAACTTGAACAAAAGCAGCATCAGCCCCACCATTATTTCTTACAAAACCAAATGCCATTAACTTTCCTTGTTGGTTAGCACGTAGCAGCATAGATCCTGGTACAACTTGGACTACTGCCATAGGGTTAGTGCCACCTGGTCTAGGCATAATTGTAAGTGAAATAGTTGCTGTTCGTTGAATTTGTCCTGCTGTAGCAGTTATTAAAGCACTATAGCCGCCAACAGGAAGATTAGCACTAGCAAATTGCAGCGTAGCACTATCAGCAGGGGCATCTAGTGTTTGTTTAGAAAGCTGAAAAGGAACATTTGGCGTAGTAAGTACACTTAAAGAAACTTGTCTAGCAAAATCTGTCTCGCCTTGAGTTCTTATAGTAAAGTTTACTGGATCACCCTGCAAAACAACGCTATTAGGAGGAGTTACAGTTAAATTAAATTGAGGAACATTAACTGTTAAGCTACCACTAGTATTTCTAACTTTATTTTTTCTCGTTCCAGCAACTAATATTGATAGGTTCTGAGCATTAGCTGTAGGAGAAGTGGTGACTGTTATTGTTACACTACCGCCAGCATTAATTGTTGGACTACTTAATGTAGCTGTAACATCAGGTGAAGAAGGTGAAAGTGTAACGGCTAGTGGAACAGCTTTGCGAAAGCCATTAATAGGCTGAGAAGTAACTGTAAAAGTTGCTTGACGACCAGCGTTAATTGTTTGATTAGGTGGGGACAAACTTAAAGAAAAATCTTTTTGCGCCCAAGCTGTATGACAAAATGCTAACAAAAAAAACAGGGCTACCAAGTATTGACGCATAAGGCCTCCTAAGAAATTTTGGTAGTTAGTTTGCTAATCTAACAAACTCCTAAATTAGTATTTATAGATTACAAAATTCAAATAATAATTTAAGTATTTTCAAGGCAAGTGCTGTTACTGTAACATAAAAGTCAATTTTTTGGAAGTATTTAGCCAATTTTACCTAAAACTAAAAATTAAAAGGAATAGATTATATGGACTTAAGATATCCCATAGGAAAATTTCAATATAATGAAGAAGAAGTAATAAATAGTAGAGATAAATTTATAAATGAAATAGCAACACTAGCAGAAAAACTAACCGCTGTCTTAAATAACCTAACAGAAGAACAACTCAACACCCCTTATAGGGAAGGAGGTTGGACGATCAAACAAGTAGTCCATCATTTAGCAGATAGTCATATGAATAGCTTTATTAGATTTAAGCTAGCTTTAACTGAGAATAACCCTGTAATAAAGCCTTATGATGAAAACCTATGGGCAGAGTTATCAGACTCTAAAATACCAATAAATTTATCTCTTGACCTAATAAATTCTTTACATCAAAGATGGGTTATTTTATTAAATTCAATGACTGCAACGGATTACCAAAAAACTTTAACTCATCCTGAAATCGGCCAACTAGACTTAAACAAATGTTTAGCTTTGTATGCTTGGCATGGAAATCATCACACAGCACATATTGCTTTCCTTAAAGAAAGAAATGGCTGGAAAAACTAGTAAATTTATCTAGTCTGTTATATGAAATTAAACAATATTTTTGCTTATTTAATTGGACTTATAGTTCTAGCCTTGTCATTGCTTATTTATATGCAATATGTATTTATGCTAGGCTTTCCCGATGGTTTTATAACAGAATTAGAGTATGCTCAAAGACAATTAGCCTACGTATTTATTACAGTAAGTATTATTTTGGCTTTCTGTTTTATTTATTTAGGCTACTTAGCTTCAAAAAAAGATGTTGGTAAAAAATTATTAATAGCTACTATTACATACTTAATATGTATAATTGCTATATATTGTATTAACTATTATTATCAGCTAAACCTTACAGATAGTAATGGTGGATAATAAAAATAGGATAAACCTAAAATGATTAAAAATTTTCTTGTTTCCTTAATTTTATGTTTATTTTTGGCTTGTATAGCAGTTGCACAAGATAAAACTCCTTTAGAAAAACGTGTTGAAGATGTTATTGGGTTATTTAGTAAAACTCCTGATAAATATGAGGAAATTTTTGATAAAGAATTTCTTAAAGAAGTTTCTAAAGATCAATTAACAGAACTTTTTACTAAGTCTTTTGATCAACTTGGTCGATGTATAAAAATTAATCGTCTTGTAAGCGAACAACCTGGAGTTAATAAATTTGAGCTTATTTTTGAAAAAGGTTTTTCTGCTCAAATGACTATTATTGTTGATTCTAAACAACCTTATTACATTACAGGTTTGTCTTTAGATCCGGCAACTCCCATAGCTGAAAACTTAAATGCAATAGTTGAAGAACTTAAAAAATTTCCAGGTGAAACCTCTTTTATAGCAGCTAAACTTAAAGATGGAAAACTACAAACTTTAGCTTCTCATAATGCTGATAAACCTTTAGCTATAGGATCTACATTTAAGCTTTATATATTAAGTGAACTACTAAGATCTATTAAAGCAGGTGAGCATAAATGGACAGAAGTAGTTAATTTGCAAGAAGATTCCAGGTCTTTGCCATCAGGAATGCTCCAAAAATGGCCTGTAGGTTCTCCCATTACTTTGCATACTTTAGCATCCTTGATGATCTCAATAAGTGATAATACTGCTACTGATCAGTTAATAAAATTTCTTGGTAGAGAAAAAATAGAAAAGATGTTAACCGCTGCTGGCAATACTAAACCAGAACTTAATATTCCTTTCTTAAAAACCATTGAAATGTCTAAGTTAAAGTTAGAGCCTTCTGGAAAAATGGCAGACATTTATATTGCTAA
Source organism: Blastocatellia bacterium (assembly GCA_016713405.1). Taxonomy (NCBI): domain Bacteria; kingdom Pseudomonadati; phylum Acidobacteriota; class Blastocatellia; species Blastocatellia bacterium. The sequence continues at coordinate 291,015 of JADJPF010000022.1, read as the reverse complement.
AGACGCTAATGCTCGCCGTGAAATGCTAAACAATGATGTATCTAAAATAGATAAACAAAACTTAAAATCTTTTTCTAAACCTCTTTATATTGATAAATTAGAGTGGTTTGCATCTGCAAATGACTTAGCCCGTTTGTTAAACTACTTACGTGAACAAACAGAAAGCGAAGAAACTAAAACAGCAAGAGGTGTTTTAGCAATTAATCCTGGTATAAATATTTCAGAAAAAGACTGGCCCTATGTTGGTTATAAGGGTGGCTCAGAACCAGGTGTACTAAATCTTACTTACTTATTACAGTCTAGCAAAGGAGAATGGTTTTTTCTTTCTTTAGGTTGGAATAATGTAAATGCTCCTCTTGACCAAAATAAATTAATTAAAATTACTAAAAGTTCTATTGATTTACTTAAAAACTCACAATGATATTATAAAATTTATCTCAAAACTTGCTTCTTCCTATGCTAAACTCATTTGCAAATATAAAATAACTTTACTTTGATATAAGTAATATATAGCTAGTCAATTTTATTAATAATATATAATACTTATACTATTAATTATTCAAACAGTTGACATTAATAGTTAGTTTATGTTAGTAGTCTTGACACTATAGCTTAAGATAATTTGTGGGAAAATTAACAAACTTATGAGAATGCAAGACATTGCCAAAAAGCTAAAACGTGAAACCTCTACTACCTCACCAAATACTATTTCAAAAACTGCTGTCCCACAAACCTCAACAAATAAAACAGTTAGTGGAAAAGTCCGTGAGCAAACCCCACAATGGTTGCTACTAGAAGAACTGCATAGAGGCTATAAAGATTTTGCAGAAAACATTATCAATCAACCAGGTTTAACAGAATCAGAAAGAGTTTTACTTAAAGGAATGCGTGCTGCATGGCAAGAAGAAACTACTGTAGCTAAACAACTTCTGCATCAAGCAGCTAATCAATTATCAGGAATTAATAAGTGCTGGGCCCATATTTCTTTAGCAAATCTTTTTTTAGATTTAGGTGATGATGATTCCGTAGATTACGCTATTTCCCGCGCTCGTCGCTACTCTTTTGAAGATAGACTTGACCGTCAATGTCTCTCTGTAATGGTTGAACTGCTAGACGCACGTGTAGATATTGAGCGTGGCGCACATGAAAGAGCATTGCGAACCATCAATAATTGTTTAGAAGATTGTGGCGATCCATTTTTACAAGGTTTTGCTTCTTATTTATTTGGATGTTTAGGAAGATTTTCAGAAAAGGCACTTGAAAACCGCGTTGAAAAACTACAAGAAGCTGTAGATATATTTCAAAACCAAATAATTAATCATTATTTTTTAGCACTAACTAAATTAGAGCTTTCTCATTGTGATATTGAATTAGCCGAGGCTTTAGAACTAGCCCGTGCAGCAACTAAAGAATTAAAATCCCTTGGGCGTAATCGTGAAGCAGGTGCAGCACAAACTCGTGTAAATGAGCTAGAAGAAAAACTTAAAAAAACTTCTATAAGTCAAAAACCTGCTCAAGCAACAAATCATGACCGTGTAGGCGATTGTTTATTTGTTTCAGCTTCAATGCGAGCAATTAGACTTAGATTAGACGCAATCAGCGCGGCAGAGCGTGATCCGGTTTTAATTTTAGGCCCTCGCGGATCAGGTAAAGAAATGCTTGCTCAATCTATCCATTCACTTAGCCCCAGACAAAGTGGGCCAATGCTAGCTATAAACTGTGGAGCATTGCCAGATCAATTAGTAGAAAGTGAGCTTTTTGGTTATGAAAAAGGGGCTTTTACTGGAGCAGCAACACAAAAACGAGGTCTCTTTGAACTAGCACAAGATGGAACTTTATTTTTAGATGAAATTGGTGAGCTTCCTCCACAATCTCAAACTAAATTACTTAGAGTCTTGCAAATGCGCCAGTTTCGTCGCGTTGGTGGAACAAGTGAGATTTTTACCAATGCCCGCATTATTGCTGCAACCAACCGAGATTTAGACGAAATGTCTCAATCAGGAAACTTTAGAGAAGATTTACTAGATCGTCTATCTGTTTGGCGGCTTCGCATCCCACCTTTAAGCAAACGCCGGGAAGAAATCTTGCCTCTTGCCCAAGAATTTCTAAACCGCTATGGTGATGGCATAGATTATCAATTAGACTCCAGTGCTAAGCAATTTTTACTGGAAAAAGACTACCCCGGTAATATCCGAGTTTTAGAAAATGACATTCGCCGTAGCATAGGCAATGCTCGTGCTGCAAATACTACTATTATAAATGCTTCAATGATTTGTGAAGAGTTTGAAATAGAAAATTTTTCACAATTAAATCAACAACAAAGTAGTTCTACTGGCAAAAGTAACAAAAATAGCTCTGAGCCTTATAAAATAGCATCTATGTCAGACATTCCTAATTTTGAAGAAGCTATGCTTAATTTTGAACGTCAACTACTTACCCAAGCCTTAGCTGCCTGTCAATGGAGTAAAAAACTTGCTGCTAATGCTTTAGGAATGAGTGAAAGAACCTTTTGGCGTGCAGTTCAACGTCATAAATTACATACTCGCCCCGACGATTTTTAGCCAATACAAAATTAATAGAAAGGCTGTTAACTTATGCAAAGAATGCGTATTGATCTTGATGGTGTGCCGTTAAAAAGTCCTCAAGGACGTGTACTATGTATTTTTCGCTTTCGTACTACAGATGGGATAGTTCTAGCAATTCCAGAAAGCGTTGATGTTACTATCCCTTGGTCAGCAATTAAAGAAGCATCATTAGATCTTGTTTTAGGACATATAAGCATTTGTTTTCATTCTAACGCAAACTCTCGCCCACGTTGGTTAGGCGAAGTAGATATAGTCATTGGAGAATGGACAGACCGCCAACTTCTGTCTGAAGTTCCAAAATAAACATTAAATAGCTGTTATCCTAAGGAGTCATCATGGCGGCATCAGAAATTTCAACAACCGCTTTACCTGTTACTACACCATCAAAAAAAACTAATAGCTTAGCTTTAGAAAAAAATTTACTTTTTAATCGTGAATTAAGTTGGATTGAGTTTAATCGTCGCGTTTTAGAAGAAGCTTTAGATCAAAGCCGTCCCCTACTTGAAAGACTTAAATTTTTAGCAATTTTTTCTACCAATTTAGACGAGTTTTTTATGATTCGTGTTTCTGGCTTAAAACAACAAATGGAAGCCGAAATGCCTATTATATCGCTTGATGGAATGAGTCCAGCAGAACAATTACTAGCGGTTGCTACTACGCTAAACCCATTAATTGAACTTCAGATGTCATGCTTAAAAGAAAAAATATTGCCAGAGCTAGCAAATGCTGGTATTCGTATTATTGCTTATGATCAACTTAATAGCAATGAAAGAACTGAGGTTGATACTTATTACCATGAAAATATTTTTCCTGTGTTAACTCCTTTAGCAGTAGATCCTTCGCATCCATTCCCTTATATTTCTAACTTAAGCTTAAACTTAGCTGTTTTTGTTGTTGGGCCAGATGACGAAGAAATGCCGCCTCGGTTTGCTCGTATTAAAGTCCCGCCTGTTATTCCTAGGCTTATACCTGTTACCACAAACAGTGGGCATAAGTTTGTTTTTTTAGAACAAGTTATTTCTGCAAACATACATTCTTTATTTCCAGAAATGAATATTATTGCTTGTCATCCTTTTCGTACCACTAGAAATGCAGAAATTGAAATAGAAGAAGATGAAGCCGATGACCTACTAAAAACCGTAGAACAACAACTGCGCCAACGTCGTTTTGGGTCTTGTGTTCGTCTTGAAGTTGATACAACTATGCCTCCTGTTATGGTGACATATTTGCGTAGAGAAGTTGACTTAGAGGAAACAGATGTTTTTATTGTTGATGGCCCGCTCCATGTACCAGATTTATTAGCACTTTACAAACTTGACTACCCACAATTAAAAGATCGTGGGTTTACTCCTGCTATACCTCCTGCTTTAGCTAATGAGGAAAATATTTTTGATGTCTTACGTAGACAAGATATCTTACTACATCACCCTTATGATTCTTTTGCTCCAGTAGTTGATTTTATACAAGCTGCTGCGGTTGACCCTAAAGTATTAGCTATAAAGCAAACTCTCTATAGAACTAGTGGGGATTCTCCAATAGTTTCGGCTTTAATTGCTGCAAGTGAAGCAGGTAAACAAGTTGCTGTAATTGTTGAATTAAAAGCTAGATTTGATGAGGAAAATAATATCATTTGGGCCCGTAAAATGGAGCGTTCTGGCGTTCATGTTGTCTATGGTTTGCTTGGTGTAAAAAACCCACTGCAAAGTAGCTTTGGTTGTTCGTCAAGAAGAAGGCAATATTCGCCGTTACGTACATTTCAGTACGGGTAATTACAACCCAACAACAGCAAAAATTTATACTGACATAGGGCTACTTACATCTAATCCTCAAATTGGGGCAGATGTCTCAGAACTTTTTAATTTTCTAACAGGTTATTCCCGGCAAAGAAATTATCGTAAATTAATGGTTGCTCCAATTCATTTACGTGAAAGAATGGTTGGACTAATTGAAAGAGAAATTGAACATCATCGTTCGGGTCGTCCTAGTCGTATCATTATTAAAATCAATAGTTTAACTGACACTAAAATAATTCGTACACTCTATGAAGCCTCTCAAGCAGGAATTGCTATTAGCTTAATTGTTCGCGGTGTTTGCTGTTTACGCCCTGGTATTGTTGGTCTTTCCGACAATATTTGTGTAATTAGCATTGTAGGTCGTTTCCTAGAACATAGCCGAATATTTTATTTTGCTAATGGCGGCCAAGAGGAAATTTATGTTGGTAGTGCTGATTGGATGCAAAGAAATCTAGATCGCCGTATTGAACTAATTTTTCCTGTTGAAGACGAAAAACTAAAACAAAGATTAAAAAATGAAATTTTAGAAATCTCTTTGATGGATAATGTTGGAGCGCGTAAGTTATTATCAGATGGCAGTTATGAACGTCTACAACCTAAATCCAATGAGCCTACAATAAACTCTCAAATGACATTCCTACAAATGTGTCCTTCTATAATGGATTAAGCATATTAGACATAGTAAAACACATGGGTTTGTCTCTGTTTATAGATAGATGGATTATAATTTGTGTAATTATAATCCATCTATGTCAGATTCATTAATTGTAGTTAATTCTTCATCTGTGGTATTTTGTAAAGCTGTTTCTAGATCACTAAACTGATAATTAATCTCGTCTTCTGCATCAGTTATTACTGTAGCACTAGTAATAATATCATGGATACATCTATCTACTTCTTCAGATGGGGATAAATCTAGTAAATCATTAGCTATACGTTCTGTTTCATCATAACGACGATGACTAATTGTATATTCTAGGTCTTTTAGTAAAGAAACTAACTTTACAGGAAGGCGATCAAAATTAGTTTCTGGTACTTTTACAGTATGTTTTTCTGACACTAGTTTTATAGTTTCTGGTACTTTATTTATTATTTTTCTTTTATTTATTTTAGTCATAAAAATCCTAAACCATAAAGTAATTTATTTTCTTAGTCTCTAACACTTATCTTAAATCATTAGTCTTTAACAACAAACAATTTCTAGACAGAAAAGCGAAAACTAAGATCTTGTAACAATGGTATTTTATTAGTATAACTAGCAAGCTTCTCGTCCCAAACCCTTGACACTCGAAAAGATCATATGATATTTTCGCTTGCTTGATTAAACTATTGAAATTTAACACGATAATCTTAAATATAAAGGACAACTAATGACTACCCTGTTAATGGCAATTTCAGCAGAAGGCTTGCTTTCAGCAGACCTTTCTTTACTGGTAGTTTTAGCAATATTTATCGTTTTAGTTTATGCCTTAGATGCAATTATTTTTCAACCTATTCTTAAAGTTTTAGACCAACGGGAACGTCTCACAACTGGAGCGGTAGATGAAGCTAAAAAAGCTGCACATGATTATGATAAACAACTAGCAAATTATGAAGAAAAAATCCGTGCTGCTCGTGCAGAAAGCTATAAAATGCTAGAAGATAAACGTAAAACTGCTTTAGATGAGCGAACCCAAAAATTAGCACAGGTAAAACAAGCTATTTCCGACAAAATATCAGCTAGTAAACAAGAAATTACTAATACTACTGGTCAAGCTAAAACTAAATTAGAATCAGAATCCATACAAATTGCACAATCAATAGCCCACAATCTGCTTAAACGTCCTTTAGGAGGAGCCTTTTAATTAATGTTTACGGCGATTCTTTATTGGCAAACCCAATTAGCAACATTTTTTGTTTTCTTTTGGGCCGAAGGTGCCCACGGTGTACCATTACACTGGAAAATAATAAACCTAGTAGTCTTTCTTTCAGCAATGTTTTTGCTAGTACGAAAACCTTTTTCCCAAGCAATGGCTGATCGTAAAAGCTCTATTCAGTCAGAATTAAAGCGAGCCAAAGCTGAAAAAGAAGCGGCTGAAATCAAATTACGAGAAATTGAAGCTCGACTTAATAGACTACAAGATGAAATAACGGAAATTAAAGATAACGCAGCAAAAGAGGCCCAAGCCGAATATGCGCGTTTAAGTAAACAAACTGAAGAGGAAGCTGAACGTTTACAATCAATGGCTAGCCGAGAAATTGATGGGGCCACAAAACTAGCACAAATAGAGTTAAAACGATTTGCTGCTGAAAAGGCTATAGAACTAGCGGAAAATATTATTCGCAAAGAATTAAAGCCAGCAGATGCAGCACGTTTAGTTAACGATTTTGCTAAAGAGCTAGAAGGAGCTAGATAAAGCATGAGCATTACTACTATTGCAAATCGTTATGGACGTGCGCTTGCTGATGTAGTTTTAGCTAAAAATATCCCTACAGAAGTAAAAAATGAAATAACTTCTTTTGCTGATATGTTTGAGCAATGCCCAGAACTTAACGAGGTGTTTTCCAACCCAACAGTTTCCCAACAACAGCAAAAAAATTTGTTAGAAACCTTAATTGCTCGCACTAAACCAACAGAAACTACCTCAAACTTTCTATATGTATTGCTACAAAATTACCGCTTGCAATATTTACCACAAATTAGTGTCGCTTTTTCTCGTACCCTAGATGAACGCTTAAATATTGTCACAGCAGCAATTACAACAGTAGGCGAAATTAGTCAAGAAGAAAAAGATTTATTAAAAACTCAGTTAAGCAAGCTAACAGGCAAAGAAGTCCGCTTAAGTTTCGCTACTGATTCAACAATAATTGGTGGAGTAGTAACCCAAATAGGTAGTCAAATTTATGATGGCTCTATTCGTAACCAACTAGAACAATTACGAACAAAACTTAGTCAACAATAAAGCTAAAACCATCAAATTAATGTCACACTTTTTCTAGTGTATGGTTAACTAATAGGAAAGGCAAAGTTATGGAAACGATCAAAGCAGATGAGATAAGTAAAATTATTCGTCAACAAATAGAAGGATACCAACCCGGTGTAACAGTAACAGAAGTAGGAACTATTGTTAAAATCGGGGATGGAATTGCAGAAATTCATGGCCTAGAAAAAGTAATGGCTGGTGAATTGCTCGATTTACCACATGGTGTTGCTGGTATTGCTCTAAACTTAGAAGAAGACAAAGTAGGGGCAGTGTTATTTGGTGATTACTATAAAGTAAAAGAAGGTGACACGGTTAAGCGTACCAAACGCATTATGTCTGTTCCTGTTGGTGAAGCAATGCTAGGGCGTGTAGTTAACGCTTTAGGGCAACCAGAAGATGGACGCGGGCCTATTGCCAGCACTGGGTTTAACGCTATTGAACGTATTGCACCAGGTATTGTAGACCGTAAACCTGTTAAAGAACCTATGCAAACAGGCTTAAAAGCTATTGATGCTATGGTGCCTATTGGTCGTGGTCAACGCGAATTAATCATTGGGGATCGCCAAACTGGTAAAACCGCTGTAGCAATTGACACTATTATTAATTCTAAGGGTAAAGATTTAATTTGTATTTATGTTGCAATTGGACAAAAGAAATCTACAGTCACCCAAGTAGTAGAAAAGCTTAAACAACATGGAGCAATGGATTACACAGTTGTAGTTTCTGCTTCTGCATCTGAACCAGCAGCTATGCAATATTTAGCACCTTATGCTGGTTGTTCTATTGGAGAATATTTCCGCGATTCTAAGCGACATGTTTTATGTATTTATGATGATCTTTCTAAACATGCTGCTGCTTATCGAGAAATTTCACTCTTGTTACGTCGCCCACCGGGTCGAGAAGCTTTCCCAGGCGATGTGTTTTATCTTCACTCCCGTTTATTAGAGCGTGCTTGTAAGCTTTCTGATGCTCAAGGTGCTGGGTCATTAACAGCACTACCAATTATTGAAACTCAAGCAGGTGACATTTCTGCTTATGTACCTACCAATGTAATTTCAATTACAGACGGCCAAATATTTTTAGAAACAGACCTTTTTAATGCTGGTGTTCGTCCAGCAATTAACGTAGGTTTGTCAGTTTCAAGAGTAGGTGGATCAGCACAAATTAAAGCTATGAAACAAGTTGCAGGTACTCTACGACTAGACTTAGCACAATTTCGTGAGTTAGCTGCATTTGCTCAATTTGGTTCAGACCTAGATAAAGCTACTCAACAGCAATTAGCTCGTGGTCAGCGATTAACTGAATTATTAAAACAAAATCAATACCAACCTTTAGCAGTAGAAAAACAAGTTTTCCTTATTTGGGCAGGTACAGCTAAAGAAGGCTACTTAGATGATATTCCAGTTAATCAAATCCGAGCATTTGAAGGTGGACTACTATCATTTTTAGAAAATTCAAAAGGTAGTTTGTTAGAAAAGATTCGTGAAAAGAAAGACTTAACCGACGAGATCAAGAGCGAAATGGCTTCAGCAATTAAAGAGTTTAAGCAAACTTACTCAGCCGATGGTGGCAAATTAGCTAAAGCTAAGGCTTAAAAAGTTAACTTTAAAATCTTAATCTATCTCAACTAAAAGCTAGCTATACAACTAGCTTTTAGTAAAATCTTAGGAATCTTATGCCTAATCTACAGGGAATTAGACGACGTATTCGCTCAGTCAAAAATATGCGCCAAATTACTAAAGCTATGAAGTTAGTTTCTGCTTCTAAGCTATCACGCGCTCAAAACCGTATTACAGCCGCTAGACCTTATTCCATTAAATTAAGGGAAATGTTAGGTAATTTAGCTTCTCGTGCTGGGGAATATCAACATCCATTATTAGAAGTGCGGGGTGATGAGCATTATTTAGTTGTAGTGGTTACTTCAGATAAAGGTCTATGTGGTGCATTTAATACCAACCTACTAAAAACAGCCCTACAATTTATTAGAGATAATCCAAATAAAAGAGTAGAGTTTCTTACTATAGGCCGTAAAGGTCGTGACTTTATCCGTCGTCGATCTTTTCCTATTATTAATGAATATGTTGGACTAATATCTAAAACAATAACTTATACAGAAGCATCAGAAATTGCTGTAGAAGTTATTAAGCTGTTTACTGAAGAAGTAGAAGGAAAATCTCGTCCAGACAAAATATTTATTCTATATAATGAATTTAAGTCTGCTATTCAACAAAACCAAATCTTTAACCAGATTCTGCCTTTAGCATCACTAAATAACCAAACAGATGACAAAGTAGCAGCAAGTGCAACAGATTATATTTATGAACAACCTCCAGAAGAGATTTTAAGTCAATTGCTACCACATTATGTAGAAACTCAACTTTTTACCGCACTACTAGATTCTGTAGCAGCCGAACATGGCGCAAGAATGGCAGCAATGGATTCTGCAAGTAAGAACGCTACAGAAGTAATTAATAAGCTAACACTAGGAATGAACCGAGTTCGTCAAGCTGCAATTACTAGAGAAATTATTGAAGTTGTTAGCGGTGCTGCGGCTCTTTAGTAATTTATTTAAGTTTATTTCAAAAAGCACAAGAAAATCTCTTGTGCTTTTTTATTTTGCGGAAAAATTTTCTATTTTACTGGAAAAATTTTATGCAATTTTTATATTTACTGGTATTAACTTTACGAGCAAAATTTCCAATTGCGTCCAAACAAGGAGCAACTTATGTCAGATATAAAAATTAATGATTCTGCGATTAAGATTCAACCTCTTAACCAAGAAGTAAAATTAGAACAAGCCTTAAATCGCAGCGGTAATTTCCAAGGACAAAATGTTAATGCGGCTCTTCCTCCAACAGAATCACCATTGTTAGACGCAAATATAAAGAAATCCTTAAGTGCTAGTGTTGCTCAACCACCTGTAGAGTCACCTTTTGCAACTGATTCATCAAATATTAAAACCAAAGGTTATAGTTTTAATTCTGCAACAAATAAAGCACAATCAACACCAACTAATGAAGAACTTCTAGATTTTGCGCTTAATAATACTAATAGTAGTAAGATTTCTAAATACTTAGAACAGGACGTTGCAGCAAATAAAGCTGTTGCAGCTATTCGTAGGGGACAATCAGAAATACAATCTAATCAAACACCTCAGTTAAGCAGCAATACCGAGACTAATTTAGCTAATTTAGCTAAGAAGATTTTTCGCCAATAAACTTCTCTAATAATTCCCCTAAGAAAAATTAGGGGAATTGCTTTCTTTTTAACAATCCCTTTTATTTTCTTAAACTTCCATACCAAATAATAAAGGTAATATTTCTTCTGCCTTTCCTATTATTTCTTCATCAAAAACATTATTAGGTGGGTTCGTTGCTTCTAAATTAACAAATATTGTACGCGCTCCAACATATTTTGCTGATCTAACAAAATTACTAGCTGGATATACTGTACCTGAAGTTCCTACAGCAATAAAAAGATCACAATCTCTTAAAGCTCCTTTTGACAACCATTCTTCTTTAGCCCCTATAGGCTCATCAAATAAAACAATGTCTGGTCTTAGTACACTAGAACATTTAGGGCAAATAGGTAAAATATCTAAATCATAAACTTTATCATCTTCATAAGAAACCAAATCACAATTAGTATTACTACATTTTGTTCTAAAAGCTGATCCATGTAATTCTATTACTTCCTTTGAGTCTGCTTTTTTATGTAAACCATCTATATTTTGTGTAATTAAAGTTATATTTTGCCCAGCAAAAGCATTTTTTTGTAAATAAGCAATTGCTAAATGAGCTTGATTAGGCTTTATCTCTAAATGTTGTTTACGTATTTTTAAAACTAACTGCCAAATTGCTTTAGGGTTTTTCCTGACATTAATAGCATTAGGAATATCTTCTTCGCTCATTTCTGTCCAAAGTCCATTTGGGCCACGAAAAGGGCGCAACCCAGAAGCAACAGAAATTCCTGCCCCTGTTAAAATTATTATTTGTCTGTAGTTATTGATATTTAACGGTTTCATCTTACAAGGTTAGTTAAAAACTAAATTGATAAGTTTTATCTTTCCCCTCTCCATTTTCTATAATTTTCAACCGAATTTTTTCAAATTCACGATATAAATTAAATTGTAAACTATTTATTTGCTCATTTTGCGGGTCTATAGCTAAACCTTCCCCCAAATAATTTAATGCTTTTTTAGCTGAATTTTGTAATTTTTCTATATCTTCTGTTTTCCAGCTTTTTACTGGATGATAAGTACGTCCTACACGTTCTTTAACTATATATATTTGCATCAAATCCGTTACGTCATTAGCATAAGCAAGAGCTAATTTCATATAACTATCTGATTGATTTCTAGGAGTTTGCTCTAGCATACGCGCTCTAGCTAAAAGCCATTGCTCATATTCTTCCCGATCTCCTGTAGTTTTATAAATATTTGCTAATTCAAGATACACTTCATTTTTTCTATTTAGATCTTTGGTTTTTTGTAAAATTAGTCGAAACTCCCCTACAGAACGATCTAAGAAAATTTTATTACGCTCTTTATCTGCATTAGAATCATTTATATACTGATTCCAAATTGAACGAGCATAATAAATATGAGCATCTAAATTATCTGGATTATTTTCTAAAGCTTTAGCAAAAAGTTTTTCTGCATCTTCAAAATTACGTACAGTAAACTCTCTTTGTCCTTTAGCATAATTATCCCAAAACATTGGTAAAGCCATTAAACCACTATACGCAACTACTATACCTAAAGTAGCAGTAATTAAAAAAGCTCCTCCACTCTTAACAACTGCTAATTTTAAGTCTCGAAAACTTTCATTAATGCGCTTATCATTTATAGACAAAAACTTATAAATTCTTATACCACATCTACTACTAAACCAAAGTGTTCTTAAAAATAAAACAAAACTTGCTATAGCAGTAATAGGAGTAAGTATTAATAGAGGGAAAAACCAAAAATGAAATTTTAAGAAATCCCAACTAACTCCAGCAGCACTTTTACAGCTATTAAGTTGTTCAAAACTATCTGCCAAAAATCTTTCTGCTTGAACGGCTTCGGCTGATTCTTCAAATCTGACATAAGTCCCGCAATGACGACAAGAAGCATCCCGGCTCATAATAAATTGGTTACAATTGCGACAACGAATAGGAGTATTAGAACTTAGGCGACGAACTAGAAATTCTGGTAAAGGAGCAGCATTTACTTTTTCTTCTCTGCTAGCACTAATTAAAGCAATATGTTGACAACGGCCACAAAACTGTGTTTCTACATCAAACATATCTGATTGGTGACAAACTTCGCACCGTTCTTGGACATTAACAGTCTTGATCTTTATGTCAGACATAATTACCTCCAACTAAAGCCCATTTTTATTTTTAAAAAAGTTTTAGGGATTATATTTAGGATAAAAAATTTTTATAAAGCATACAACAACCTATAGAATTTGGGCAATTAAATAAAATAAATGTAGAAACTTAGCCAATAGTACTAAGAAATATTTTGAATGGGCAAGTTTATAGTTTATGTAAACTTGTGATAAAATGAGCTACATTTTTTATCAATTTCTTTAATACATAAGTAAAAACTATGAGTGATACATTAAAGACAGACGAATTAAAGAAAGCCTTAGAATTTATTGTTGAACAACAAGCTGTGTTATTTACTCGAATAGAACAATTAGCCGATAACGTCATAGCACTAAAAGATATAGCTGTTGCTAATGCTAATTCGCTAGAAAAACTTACTAATCTTTTAGAAAGATTAGTTGGAGTTCAAGAAAAAACTGATAACAATGTAGTTTTTTTAGCTAAATGTCAGGAAAAAGTTAATAATGAATTTTTAGAACTTGTTCAAACTCACGCCCAAACAGAAGAAAAACTTAATATTTTTATTAATATTTTTGAAAATTATCTTAATCAATCAAAAGATATAAAATCGCCTAAGTAATCTTATGTCCAAATACCTTTTTAGTAACAAAACTTGGGTGGAAATCAGCCAGTATATCGAAGAACAAGCTATTTTGCTTTTGCCTGTAGGCTCAACTGAAGCACACGGGCCACACTTGCCACTAGCAACAGACAGCATTATTTCTAGTCAAATGGCTATTTGTACAGCAGAAAAACTTGAAAACCTAGGGTATAAAGCTTTAGTTCTCCCCACTATTTCCTATAGCGTAACAGATTTTAGTGCTGATTTTGCTGGATCGATTTCTATTTCCATAGAAACAGCCAAAGCAGTATTAAAAGACATTTTTCGCTCAGTAATTAAACAAGGATTTTTCTATATCGCTGTAGCCAACAGCCATCTTGAGCCAGCCCATATTAAATCTATTGAAATAGCTTGTCAGGAAATTAGCCAAGAAATAGGTGTAAATATTTGTTTTCCTGATAAATGTCGCCGTCGTTGGGCTAGTAAACTTACAAATGAATTTCGTTCTGGTGCCTGTCATGCCGGCTCTTATGAAAGTTCTTTAGTAATGGCAGTATCTCCAGAACTTGTTAAAGAAGAAATACGCCAAAACTTACCTCCAAATAATATTAGTCTTTCTGAAGCTATACGAGCCGGTATAACTACTTTTAAGCAAGCTGGCGGAGAGCAAGCCTATTTTGGTATCCCTTCAGAAGCTTCTATAGAGGAAGGAAAAGCCTCTTACCAAGTTTTATCAGATATGTTAATAACAGCAATATTTGAAACTTTCCCAGAATTAAATAAATCTACTTAATTTTAATCAATAATGGCAGAACAAATAGAACATAATCTAACTATTTCTACTAGTGCAATATTAATAGGTCTTACTCCATTAATTCCTATTCCTTTTGCTGATGATCTGGCAAAAACTTATTTTCAGCGTCGTTTAGTGCGTAGTCTTGCTAGTGAGCAGAAAAAAAATCTCTCTGATGAAGCAATTAAAGAATTGGTTGATGAGGAAAAATCTGGTTGTTTATCAGGTTGTTTAACTACAATACTAATTTATCCATTTAAGTTTATATTTCGTAAAGTCTTTTTTTTCTTAGAAATAAAACGATCTATAGATATTATTAGCCGCACATATCATTATGGATATTTACTAGAATATTCATTTAAGCAAGATTTTTGTCAACCTTTGGGCAGTTATTCCCCATCACAAATTCGGGAAGCTATTCAAGCAACTTGTAGTGAGATAGGCACAAATCCAATAGAAAAAGCTATTCAAGCAACTTTTAAGCAGTCCAAACAAACAATAAAAGAGCTTGCTGATATACTTTGGAAAAATCTTTCTAAAATTACAGGAAAGCCAAATGAAGAAGACCTGAAAAAAGCAGCAGAAACAGTTGAATCTGCTGAAGCACGCACTGGAGTAACAGCACAACTACAAAAAGCCCTAGTAAACGTGCCAGCAGATTATTTTCAACACTTAAATCAAAGGCTAGTTTATCATTTACAAAATCCTAAAAAACAATAAACTTTAACTTTGCATTTTATAGTTAACTACTGAGTTATCATTAAGTTAAGAGTGGTTGTACGTACCCGACCAGAACTATCTGTTCCTGTAAATATTATTTGCTGCATCCCTGTAACAGCCTTTTTCTTTGTTTTAAGACTAAAACTAACACTTGTACTACTACTTGATTGTGTAGAAGGTGTAATTTTTATTTTTAATGATTTTTGTATATCTGCCGATGGAGCAGTAACCGTTACACTATCAGCAAATCCGGCAATTCTTTGGATGTTAAGCATAAGATCAGCCTTTTTTCCACGTGCAATTGTTACTGTAGCAGGGTTAAAGCTTAAGGAAAAATCTGGGCTAGGACTAGTGCTTGTTACTAGTAAACTAATCTGTTGGCTTTTAGTAATGCTTCCTGATGTGACACTCAAAGTTAAATTATAAGTATCAAGTGGAGTTGTTGCATCAGTATTTATTGTTAACATTGCACTTGTGCCAGGCATTAAACTATTTTGAGAAAGTATAGCGGTAATTTGATTATTTGGTGAAGTAACACTTAAATTAACTAAGTCTGAAAACATTCCCAAAGCTTGAACGCTAATATCAAAGCTAGCAGACATTCCAGCTACAACAGTTTGGCTTGTAGGGTTAACACCTAAATTAAAAGTATTTGTAGCAAATCTATGACCTGTAACAGCCATTTTTGCAGTATAAATTGAAGTTCTAGCTGTTACATAAAGAGTTTTTAGGTCTGCACCTCCAAAAGTACAATTAGACGGTGCTTCAGGAAATTGAATTAACCCTAAAGATCTTCCATCAGGTGAAATTACTTCTATTGCGCTAATGCCGGGACGAGTAACATAAATATTGCCTAGGGAATCTACTGTCATTCCATCGCCATTACTGCTTGATTGTAAAGTAATTGTTCTGCCCTGTCCTATTTGTCCAGGTGAAGTAACAGGATAAACCATCATTGTTGGCTGACCTGAAAGGACATAAAGCGTTTTTTCATCAGGTGATAAAATTACCCCATTTGGTCGAGAAAGATTGTCAATTATTCTTGTCACTTGTCCACTTGTGCTTAAATAATAAACCCCCATTTTATCTTGAACCATTGGCCCAGAAAAAACAGGGTCAGAAAAATAAATTCCACCTTGTCCATCTATAACAATATCATTAGGACGATCAAAACGTTTATTTTGAAAACTATCTGCTAAAACTGAAATGTTTTTACTATTAATATCTATAGAAATAATACGGCCTGTATTTCCCTGACATGCCAGTAATTTATTATTGCTATCAAAAATTAAACCATTACAACCTTGGGAATTTTCTAAAAAAGTGGTGACACGTCCTTGTAAGTCAAGTTTATGGATCCGACTAGTAGCAACATCAGTAAAATAAACATTCCCATCAATATCTGATGCAGGGCCTTCGGTAAAACTAAAGCCCATTCCAGCACGTTTGATAGGCTCTATAGGGCCAATATTTGGAATTTGTGCCATTAATTCTTTAGCGGAAACCCCTAAAATTAAGACTAGTAATAATACTCGCCAAAATAACATATTCCTTACTCCTTATAATTTAGCTAATTCTAATTGGTTAGTTAATTTTTTAATAAAGCTTTGGCATTCATCTAGAAGTTGACCACGATTTTTTACTACTGATCGCAAAGCACGTTTAGCGCGTTCGGCTTCTTTTGGTAGTTCTTCAGCAAGATGATCAATTTCTTTACTACTTCGTGAAATAACAATTTCAGCCATTTTTTTTTGTAATTCTTGCATAGTTATATGAAATTCTGTTGCTAATTCACGTTCTGCAAAAGTGAGTAACATAATCAAAGCTTTTAGCTCAGAAATTGTTAAGGGTTCGGTTTTACCGCTTAATAAACTGTGTCCAACTTTACTAGCAAGTTGGCAATTTTCTATGCTTACACCCATTGGACGGGCTAAAAGTTGAAGATCTGATTGGTTAAAAGCAGCTAAACTTGTAGTTAAGAGTTGTTGCAGTCTTCCTGGTAGGACAACAGATATTGTAACTGTTTGATTTTCCATAATGCTTTTTACTATAAACTAAATTTGAAAAATTTATATAAATTTCAAAATACGCTAGTTATTTTACCTAGAATTTTATTAGAAGCAATAGCAATAAGAGATTGCACTTATTTAAGATTTATATACAATTTTTGTAACGCACTACACGTAATCGGGTAACAACAAACAAAATTGGGATAAAAAAAACTTATCCATCCTATAGAAATAACGCCAACTAATTGATAGTATTAATTTTAATTTGATGTTAAAATTTCTATTACTTTGGCACGCAATTTGATAAGAAAAAAAACAATTCATCCCAATAAATTAAATAAAGCTGGTAATTTGTTATGAAGTTAATTGCTAAAATCACATTTTTATTATTCTTAGTCACTAGTTTAACATCAAATGCTGCCGCGCTAATAATTCATAATTCTACATTTAATACCTCTAGCGTAGTAGTAGATGATCAAAAAGATAGAGGCGGCAGTGGTGATCAAGGTGGAAGAGGCGGCGGTGGCGGTGGTAGAGATGGTGGATATGGCGGCGGTAGAGATAGCGGTGGCTCCAGAGATTATGGTGGCAGTAGAAATGAAGGCCCGAGAAGCCAACCACGGGAATATAATCCACCTCCTAGAAATGATTCTCCTAGAAATGATTCTCCTCGTTCTCGTGACGGAGAAAAAACCAAAGAACCTTTAGTTATTCAAAGAAAAGATAAAAAAGGTGGTTCAGAGTAAACTTAAAATTTATCTCTTTCTAAAAAACAAAACCGTGTAAGACATGCTCTTACACGGTTTTTACTTTTTAGTTACTTCTTTTTAGCCTTTAGTGATTCAACCAGCATTCCCATTCGAGCGCGAGTATCTTTAGAAAACCAAATATTAATAAAATCGCTATCTCCAAGCCTACCAAGCATTTCAAGTTTTTCTACTCGGCTAGCTAGTAATTCTTGCTTAATACAAGTCATAGCATCCCATTGTTTACTAGCAATTTCTTGAGCTAAAGTAAAAGCTCGTTTTTCTAGCTCGTCACTTTCGCAAACTTCATCAATAAAACCTACTTTTAAGGCTTCATCTGGTGAGTAAAGCAATCCTCGATAAATTGCATCAAAATGTGAAGTTACAGGTAGACGATCTTTAACTATTTCTAAAACCTGACGAGGAAAAGGTATACCAAGCTGTATTTCATTAACACCAATTTTTATTTCAGAACGTGCCATAATTCGATAATCTGCTGTTTGAGCTAAAATAGCTCCTCCAGCAATAGCATTGCCATTGATTGCAGCTATTACGACTTGAGGCAATTTAACTAGCCGAATAAAAGTGCTAGAAAATTTATTTAGAAATTGTGTTAATTCTACTCGGTCATATTCCCAAAGTTCTAGCAAATTAAGACCGGCTGAAAAAAATCGGTCATAGCCCGTTAAAATCACACATCCAGCGGGTTTTTCCTGCAATTGATCTAAAATCTGGGTTAGCCCTGTTAAAAAACTTGCTCCCATTGCATTTGCTTTGCCTAGCTGCATTCTTGCTATTGCTATGTTATCTCGATATTCTACCTGCATAAAACTACTCCTTAATATAAGAGCATATCTTCTAAATCACTTAAGTTGCTAAATATTAATCTAGTCACCAATGAATATCACTATTAATTAACCAGCTATTCACCGAAACTTACTTTATCTGTTAGGTCATATTTTATTAAACTTATTTATTCTGTTGTAGTTGTAGAAATATAGCTTTGTTGATAAGGCATGATTATATTTTCTGTAATTACTATCAAAGGTTTAATAATATTCTGTTGGTTATCAGACGTACAATAATTAGTTATTGCTCCTTGGCATAGGTATTGTTTATCTTGGTAAGTAATTACTACATAAAGGTTTAGAACTTGTCCAGCTATAATTTGATAATTTGAAGTTTCATTTTTTATTTTTAAGTTAAAAATTTGATCAAATTCTTTTGACCCATAATTACCTAAGACAAAACTAAGTTCTGCTAAAGTTTCTCCATAATTTTCTAGTAAATCTATTTCATCTTCAGAAAGCGAAATAGCCGATAATTGTTTTTCTACAATTCTAAGAAGTAGTTTATTTACATTAATAAATTTATCAACTTCTGAAATAAAAATTCGGTTTTTTAAAAGCACACCTTGCAAACTATTAGCCATATGTAAGATAGCAGCAAAAAAGGCTTTATTTGGCTCCACATAGCCATGAAAGTCCTGGCGATAAAGATTAGAGCTATGGCTAGTAGCAGTGCTTTTTATTGGTTCTATAAGAGGTTGTTGGTAACTAAACCAACTGACAGAAACTGTAGTTGATAAACGGTCTTGCCAGGCAGGAGAATTAACAAATTTAGGTAACCGTCCATCCTTATTTGTTGTTAGCAAGCTACGAAAACAATTAACTAAATGGGTATAATGGGAATTAGGATTTTTTTCTTGCCAAGAAAGAATCTGTTTTAATACTTTTAGTTTTTCATCTTCAAGATTTTCAGTATGATAAAGACTAGAAAAATCTAGCTTTAGTAAAATTTCTGCTCCAAAAACATCTTTTAATTCTTGGGCTAAAGAAACTCTTTCGCCAAATAATTTAATAGGCTCTTTAGTAAAATTTATACGCTCACTTAAGCGTTGGAAAGTTTTTATATGTAGCGTAGATAGTTCATTTACAGCAATTGAGTCATCTCCAAAAATATAATCAACGGTTGGAATAAGTTCAAATAGAGTTACACCTTTTCTACTCCCTATTAAATAATTAAGTGATAGATCTATTTCCTGCCAAAGTCTTGACAATCGCTCATCGCTATCAAATTCTAGTGCTAGTAGCAAAGTTTGTTCAGCAGCCAGATCATCACTTAAGATAACTTGCCAATTCTCTAACCAAGTAAGTAATTGAAACAACTTTGCTTGATTGCTATCAATATTATTTGGTACTTGAAAAACTTTATAATCTATTTCTATACCTAATAGCGGTGATAACCCTATAGAATCAGCACAATTAATTAATTCAAGCTCATCTTTTACCAAGTTAGGCAGCTTTTCCTGATTCTCTAAAATGGCACTTAATAGTTGTAGTTTTTCTACTGTTTTTTCTATGGCTAATTTAGTTTTTGCATTAGGGTTAATAGAAAGCCCTGCTAAAGTCTTTTCTTGCAACAATTGCATCAGCATCAAAAATTTAGCATTAGTAATAGTTACTAGTCTTAGATTTGCTTCTCGATAAATAATATAGTAGGTTTGTAAAAGCGAGTCTGCTGTTACATAAGCTGGCAGGCTATGAGTTAAATAGGGAAGATAAACTTGTTTACTAAAAGGAGGCTTTGCAACAAAGCCTTTTTCATTTAAGTAATTTACTGCTTGTTTATCAGACTCAATTACATTTTTACCAATTATTTTTGGTTCTTGGCAAAGGACTGGCACCTTTAATAAGTTTAAGCAGATAAGTAAAACAAACAAAAATCTAAGTATTTTCATAAGCTAAAATTTGTTTCTTAATTTTTATTTCTTCTATTCCTATAACGCCAAGCTACAAATTTAACCACCAATATAATCAGTACCTTTTTCAATAATAAATTCAAGAGTAGTTTCACCTAAACTAATACGATCTCCGCAGCGCAATAACCTTCTCTCATAAGGATTAAGGTTTTCCCCATTTAGCGAACTCCCATAAGTGCTACCAGTGTCTTCAAAATAGTAATTATTGGTTAATTTTAATATTCGTGCATGTTGCCGAGAAATTTTACCTGACCCATCTATGTCAGAAAGATCTAGGTCAGGAATTATTTTTTTGTTGCATCTTTTCTTCCAATTGAGTAATTAGATGCAATAAAACATAATTCATTTATTTTCTTTTTCTTGCAATAAATTTTAAGTCTTGCACTTAGTGTAGGTTGATGTTGAACTTTTGCTTTCCACTCACTAGGCGGATATTTCAAAGTAGTATCAAAACATTCTGTAGAAAGCCTTTGCTCAATTAGGTTATTTAAATGATTTTCTAGCTCCATTTTCATTATTTGCGCTGAAGCAAATCTATTTTCAGCCGCTTTTGCAAGTGCTTTTACTAGTATTCGCTCCATTTCAATAGAAATATTATTGTTTAACTTTCTAGGCAATATTCCTAGTGAAAAATTATTTTTTTCTTCAGGGATTTCTGGAATCATCCCTGTAAGTAGATGATACATTGTTGCGCCAAGAGAGTATATATCTGAAGTAGTTTCTACTTTACCTTGATAAAGTTCTGGAGGTGCATATCCTAAAGTTCCAATTGCTGTAACAAAGTTAGCAGATGACTTAACAAATCGTGCTATTCCAAAATCTATTAAGAAAACTTGCTGAAGTGTTTCATTTAATATAATATTAGGTGGTTTTAAGTCTCGATATATTATAGGAGGATTTAACGAATGAAGATAATTAAGTGTATCACATAGTTGAATAGCCCAAATCGTTACTTCTTCTTCTTCTAACCATCTCATTTGAGATTGATTTAGTTTTTGCTCTAGGGTTTTACCTTCAATATATTTCATTAC
This sequence comes from Blastocatellia bacterium, assembly GCA_016713405.1. Taxonomy (NCBI): domain Bacteria; kingdom Pseudomonadati; phylum Acidobacteriota; class Blastocatellia; species Blastocatellia bacterium. The sequence goes on along the minus strand of JADJPF010000022.1, from coordinate 269,676 downwards.
TAAAATAAAGTCGCCATTAAATAAAAAGTAGTCATAAAGTGTAGGAATTGATCTATGTTCTAGTTTAGATAATATGTCTGCTTCCCGATTAAAGTCCTCCATTGCTTTTATATACTGTTCATAGTTGAGAAACTCACCATTCATTTGTTTTAATGCTAAAAAAGCATTATCCATTTTTAAGTCACGAATTAAATAAACCCTACTTGTTGCACCTCTACCAATTCGTTTAACTACCTCATACCGATTATTAATAATAGTACCTGAAAGATAAATATCACTTAAAGTCATCAGAATAATCATCCGTTTTGGACAAGATTTTATAAAAGAAAAGTTCAGTATTAAGCAAACGCTAGAAAATATGCAAGGTTTGATTGATTTAAGGCTAATAGAAACTTTGTAGTATTGGTTTGAAGAAAAGTAAAATCTGCATAAATTTTTAGAGTCTATCCAGTAAATTTATAGCCTAAGCCATAAACAGTTACTATATGTTGTGGATGATGTGGGTTAACTTCTAGTTTTTGCCGTAGTGATGAAACATGAACATCAACTGTTCGAGTAGAAACCATTGCATCATAACTCCAAACAGCGTCTAGTAATTCATTTCGAGAGATAATAAGCTCCCTATGTTCAATAAAATAGCGTAATAAGGCAAATTCTTTTGCTGATAGTTCAACTATTTTATTTTGACGCTCAACTTTTGACTTACGCATATCCACTTGTATTAATCCAAACTCATATGTATCTACAGAACTGCTTATTAAAATATTGCTACGACGAATTAAAGCTTCTACTCTTGCTAGTAACTCCAACATATCAAACGGTTTAGTTAAATAATCATCAGCACCTAACTTTAATCCTACAACTCTATCTGTAATTTCACCTTTAGCAGTTAACATTATTATAGGCGTAAGAATATTACGCTGGCGAAGATCCCTACAGACATCCAGGCCATTTTTTTTGTGGCAACATAATATCTAAAATAATTAGATTAAAAGACTTTTCTATTGCTTTCTTAAGTCCTACATCCCCACTACGTGCTAACTCAACCTCATAACCTTCTTTAACTAATCTATCTGTCAAAGTGCGAACTAGCCCAGCTTCATCTTCTATTAGTAAAATCTTCTTTTTCATAACTTTAAGATACTTTTTCCTCTAAGTTGCTAACAACTTGAACAGGCAAATGTAAAGTAAAACTACTTCCTTTTCCTAGGGTACTTTCTACTGTTACTCGTCCTTTATGAGCTTCAACAACATTTTTTACTAGACTTAAGCCTAAGCCACTACCAGGAATTTGCTCTGAAACAACTTGTTGGCTACGATAAAAAGGTTCAAAAATATGTGATAAATCAGATTTATTAATCCCTAAACCATTATCCTTAACAATTATTTGCAAAAAATTTTCCTTTGGTGAAAACGCTACTATCAAACTTATATGACGATTTTGGTTGCTATATTTTACTGCATTACTAATTAAATTTTGAATACAACGATGTAAGGAAGCCCAATCACCTTTTATAATTGGAAGTGAAGGTTGTATGTTGGTTTCTAGCTGAATTTTATTTTCTTTTATATATTGGTCTAAATTTTTAATAACACTATTAATTAAATCCTCTACTTCAATTGGATGTAGTTTGGCAGGTTTCCAACCTTTTTGTATTCGAGCAAATTCTATTGCTTGCTCAACCATATCTGTTAACCGATTAACTTCATGATTAATCATTTCCCCATATTCTTTAATATCTTGAGAATTAGTAATTATACCGTCAGATAAATTTTCACTTGCAGAACGAATAACAGCCAAAGGTGTACGTAATTCATGAGACATAGCTGTAACAAATTCTACCTTTTGTTTAGCTAATGTTTGTGCGCGGTGAGTTGAAATACAAAACATTATTAGACTACCAAAAAGTAATAATAAAATACTGGTGCCAACAGCTAAATTACGTTGTTTTATGTTGGTTACTGCTTGCTCTAATGAGCCTTCTGGATGATTTATTATTAAAAGCCATTTACCACTAGTTATATATTCTCGATCAGTATTTCTAGGTTGAAAGCCTTCAGATCCTTGATTATTAATAGGCTTTTCTTTAGGTAAATCCTCAAAAAACATAGCCAAAACCTTAACCGTAACATCCCCTGTAGGAGAAGTTTTATTTGTGTTTTGGGTTTGTTGTAAAGATTGATAGATTATTTCTGTTGGCCGACTTTTGTTAACAAATGTTAAGTTATAGTCTAAATTTTCACCATCTCCAAAGTAGTATTTGGCTAGATTAGGGATAAACTCATATTTAAGGTAATGCAAATTAAGAGTTACAACTGCAACACCAAGCAGCCTTTCATAGTTGCTGCCACTCAACACAATAGGATTAATTAGTGCAGGAATTTCTTCATCTGTTCCTTTAAAATTATATGCTGTAATATTACTTAGGTATTTTTTATCTTCAAGTTTATGGCATAAATTAACAAGTTCAGGAGGTTGTTTAATCTCCTCAATACGTTTTTCTAATAAGTTAGCTTTGGTTATGTTACGGATGTGATTATTTTTGTCAAAATTAATAAAAAAAATATCTCGAACAAGTTTTTTAGGGCTTCCCTTTTTATTTAGGTTTTCATAGCAATTTATATAACTTTTACAAATTTCCTGATAATCTAAAGAATCTGAAAAACAAAAATTTAAATTGTTAATGCGTCTATTAAATTCTCGACTAAATGCAATTGCTGTTGTGCGTAAATTTACTCTCATTCGCTCACGTTCAGACAGGCTTATTTGATTAAGCCAGCGATATTGTAAAACGCCGAGTAAAGGTAATAAAATAAGTAATATAACTGTAAAGACTAATAATAAAGACTTATTTTTTAAGATACTCATAACTATAAAATTATTAATATTTTGTTAAATTTATTTAATGAAATTTAGCAAAAAACCTTAATTAGTTAAAATAACTCTCCCTATTCTGTTGTTTAAGTTGTTATAGTAGAAATCAACTACCTAGAAGACTTTACATTCTTTACAATCTTAAAGAAGTTTTACCTTCTCTTAACCATTCAATCTTGCTTTTTCCTTAGAATACAACTCTATAAACTTTAATGAGTTAAGAAAATGATTGCAAGAAAGGTTGTTTCTTTCATTTTCTCAATAATGCTCATTATTATCAAAACAATGCTTATAGTAACCTCACTTACGAAAATTAAATAGCAGTTGGTGCAATTTCTTATTTTTTAATTTTTGCACCATATGTTTTTAATTTTTCTGCACTAGATTTTACATATTACTAATAATTTAATTAAAAACTGGGATAAATAAACATTATGCAAAACTTTATATCTTTAAATATTACAAAAAAAGTCTCTATTTTTGCCTTGCTAATATTACTCTTAACTTACTTATCTATAAGAACTTCTGCACACTTTCAAGAAGAAGAAACGGCTGTACGTATTAGCACAGAATTAGTGCAATTTGATGTAATAGTTCAGGATAAAAAAGGAAATATTGTTAAAAACCTTAAACCAGAAGATTTTGAAATATATGAAGATAAAGAACTTCAAGAAATTGCCAACTTTTCTTTTGTAGATTTACAATCTAAAACTTCTCAAAATAATTCAAAACAAACATCAAATGTTGAAACACCACTACCAAATAAAGAGCTTCAAAGCAAAAATCAAATAGGACGAACAATTGCAATCGTTGTAGATGAAATAGCTATACCTACAGATACTATAGCAAATATACGTGATGCACTAAAAAAATTTATAGATAATCAAATACTACCTACAGACCTGGTTGCAATTATTAGAATAGGAGCAAGTGCTAGAGGGATACAACAATTTACTAGTAACAAAGAATTACTTTATAGAGCAGCAAAAGAAATAAAAGGAAATATAACCTATCTAAACCGTAGTGATCTTAAATCCGTTCCCAATTTACAGATTGAAGGAGCTAGTTCAGAGTCCACTAACGAATTAGTATCTTTTCAAACTTCTGTTTCAGAAATTAAGTTTGTTATAGAAGCCTTAAAACAAATGCCTGGTAGAAAATCAGTAGTTTTATTTTCTGCCGAATTTCCTGGTAATGAATTAAGCAGTTTATCAGAAGCAAGGCAAGAGCTTAATAATTTAATAGAAGTAGCTAATAGATCCTCTGTAGTTTTTTACACTAATGATGTTAGGGGAAATAAATTTTTAGGTGTAACAGCGGGAGACAATTTAGATCTTCTTTCTACCACACGAACAACCCAAAATGAAGAAGCAGCACAATTTGTAATAGAAGAAAAACCAGAGGCAATAAAACGCTCCCAACAAGGACTTAGAACTTTAGCAAGTGCTACAAATGGTATTTTTACCGTAGAGCCTGAAATTGGAATTAAAACCGCCTTAAATGACCAACAAGGTTATTATCTAATTGGTTATACTCCTAAAAAAGAAACTTTTAGCAACAAAGATGCTTATCATAAACTTTCTGTTAAAGTAAAAAAATCTGGTTTAACTGTAAGAACTCGTAGCGGTTTTTATGCTGTAGAGGATAAAGAGCTAAAGAAAATTACTCCAGAAGAAGAACTTCTTAAAGCAGCTATTTCCCCGCTTAATAACAGTAGAATAAATATTCAGCTAACACCAACTTTTATTTATAGCAAGAGCGAAGGCAATATTTTACGCTCAACAATTCACATTGATTGCCCAAATTTGTCTTTTATTGATCAAGAACAAACAAAAAAACTTTCCCTTGAAGCATTAATTTATATTTTTAGTCAAAATGGTAATTTAGTTAATCAAATTACACATAAAAATAACATAACTATTCCTACTGAAAAACACCAGTCTTTACTCGATAATGGCTTTGCTTTTTCTCTTAATACAATAGTAAAAACACCTGGTACTTACCAGCTAAGAGTAGTTGTCCGTGATGCTGTTAGTAATAATTTAGGGACTGCCGGACAACTAGTATTTATTCCTGATGTAAATTCAAAAGACATGTCTTTATCAGGGGTAGTTCTAGCAGATGAAATTAATCTAAAAGCTGACACTAGTACCCAACAACCAGCATTATTAGCTTTAGCAAGGCGTAAGTTTAAGTCAGGTACAACTTTGCAATATAACTGTCATATTTATAACCCACCTATTGATTCAAAAACTAAAACTCCCAACCTCAAAATACAAACAACTGTTTATAAAGATAGTAAAAAAGTTCTCTCAAATGATTTTTCTTTAGAAACAAAAGCTCAAGAAAATTTCCAAGACTTGCCAATTGAAGGCAAAATTTTACTAAAGAAAGATTTGCCCCCAGGAAAATATATTTTTCAATTTCTTGTTACTGACTTAGCAAATAAAAAGCACTTTCAAACCCAGGAAATAGACTTTGAAATATCAGAATAATTCAAAAATTAAGTCAATAAAATAGTGGTAAATAAAGGTTGAAAAACTATGTCTACTAAAATTTATAAAATAATAAAATATATATTTTTTTTATTTCCTATAATGATGATGTTACTATCTTGTCAGACTTTTGCACAACAAGCTGAATTTGATGATGAGCTTGGAGAAGATAGTATCAAAATAGATTCTATTTTGGTCAATTTGCCTGTAGTCGTTTTAGATAAAGAAAATAAGTTTGTTAATGATTTAACTATAGAAGATTTTAGAGTTTATTCTGATCAAAAAAGACAAATTATATCTATTTTTGAAACAAACAAAGATCCACTTGAAGTAGTTATTATGCTTGATGTTAGTGATAGTATAAAACAACATTTTAACGATATAAAAAAAAGCGCAGCAAATTTTGTAAAAATCTTAAGACCTAGCGATAGAGCAATGATAGTAACTTTTGACTCTAAGCTACATGTTTTAAATAATTTTACTAATAACCACGACCTTCTAAACTTATCTATAAGTAATATGTCAGCTACTCATAGTGCTTCTGGAACTTCTATATATGATTCTTTATATGAAGTTGTCCAAAATTATCTTAAGAAGTCTGGAAAAAGCAGAAAAGCAATTATTTTACTAACGGATGGAATAGATAATAACAGCCGTAGATCGCTTTCTAAATTACGTTACAGTTTAGCTAATTCTAATGTTGTTATTTACAATATTTTATATAACACATCATCAACTAATAAAAAATCAAGAACTACTATGGAACAATTAGCTAATTTTACTGGAGGAAAATTTTATAAAGCTGAAGAAAGTAATACTAGAAAGATATTTAATATTATTAGCAGAGAATTGCAAAACCAGTATCAACTTGGTTTTTATCCTGATAGCATTAGTGAAAATGACTTACATGATATAAGGGTAGAAGTTACCCGGCCAAAAGTAAAAATTAAAACACGCCAAAGTTATTATATTGAAAGATAGAAATTGAAATTTATTGCCCTAAAACTAATAAGTTAGAAAGCTAGTTTTTAGTAATTCATCTTACTAAAAACTAGCTCCTCACAAATCTAAAAATTATTATTCCACCAAACAAACTGCTTCATTATCTACAATTTTGTTAGTAGCCTTTTCTTCTTTTATAGAAAAATCTTTCTTAACACTTCGGCGATTAGTTGTAATTAATATTACAGCAGAGATTAGCAATAATCCTGCCAGTAAAGTGCGTTGTGTAACAGGTTCATTTTTTAGAAACCAACCTAATAAAACTGCAATACCAGGATTTACATAAGCATATGTCGCTACACGGCTAGGAGGTGCAACACGTGCTAGCCAGCTATAAGCAGTAAAAGCAATTAATGAACCAAATATTGTTAAATAAAGCCAAGCAAGCACTGAGTTTTGAGACACATTAGCAATATTAAGCTTTGACCATTCTCCCAAACTTGTCCCAAGAATTGTTAACAGAAAACCCCCTGCTAACATTTGCATACCTGTTGAAAGTAAGGCAGATGATGGAAGTGCTGCACGAGATAAATAAATTGAACCTGCTGCCCAAAAGAAAGATGAGCCTAAAATCATGAAACAACCTAACAAACTAGTATTAGCTAAACCGCTAATTGCACTTGGCCCAATTAATACAATTGTTCCAATAACGCCTAAACACAAGCCTGCAACAACATTTCGGTTAGGTCGATTGTTGTCTAAATACCACTCTAGTAGTACAACCCAAATAGGCTCAGTTGTAATTAGTAGTGCCACTATACCAGAAGCAACATGTTGTTCTACCCAAACAACCGTACCATTACCAACTAAAAATAACATACCCCCAATAAGCAAAGCCTGTCCCCAATGGGTTAAAGTAGGCTTTTCAGAACCTCTAAACCTCGCCCAGAAATAAAGTAAACCTCCAGCTAAGAGAAATCTTGCTCCCGCCATTAAAAACGATGGAAGGGTTTCTAACACATAAACAATAGCTATATAAGTTGAACCCCAAATTATATAAACAGCCGCAAAAGCTAACACTAGCAATAACAAAGAAGGTTTTTCGTTTAGGCTCATAAATTAATTTTCCTAATAAAAAATGTAGTTGATTTAAGTAATTTTTAGTTATGCAACACTGATACACAAGAATTATCAGAAAGTGACTGCATTACAACTAATCCAGAGGTTAAAGTCTTAAAGCTTTGACCTGGTTCAATCAAATGATCTTCCATATCACCTGCTTGAGTAATCCAAAGCGTACCTTGTTGACAATCAATTAATAGAAGATGAAAGTTATTTGGACTCTTCCATAACTCACCTTTTTTTAATCCAAACTGATCTGTTTCAAAATGTTTTTTTTCATTCTGTACACTATTATCAACTAGACTTATCATAATTTTTACCTCCAATTACTTTTCTTGATAGAAAGATTAAAATAAAATTTATTAACAAAACAGATTCAGATTTTATATTTTTGACCAGATCAGATTTTTTGATTAATATAAAAAATAACGAAACCTAAAAGCTTGTATTAACGTATTTGGGCAACTAAATTTACTAGGAACAATACTTATATGGAACAAATAGCCCGTTTAGGAAATGATTTGCTTTATCAACAAGTAGCAGTGCGTATTGAGCAAATGATAGAAAAAGGCGTACTACGTGCTGGAGAAAAAATTCCTTCTGTACGTGCTATGTCACGCCAACAAAATGTTAGTATGTCAACAGCCTTTCAAGCCTATTTTTTATTGGAAAGCAAAGGGTTAATTGAATCCAGGCCCCGTAGCGGTTTTTTTGTTAGACTAGCAAATAAAGATCTCCCTCCCCAACCTAGCCGGACAAATCCACCATTAATAGCAAAAAATGTTGATATTGATGAACTTGTAACAGAAGTCTTTGAAGCAGCACGCCATCCCGATATCGTCCCTTTAGGTGCAGCTTGTCCTAGTTCTACAATTTTGCCAGTTAATAAATTAAATCGCTTAGTAGTTGCTATGACTAGAAAATATGGAGATCGTGCTGTGGAATATGAATTTCCTCCCGGCAATGAACTACTACGTAGAAGAATTGCTCAACGCTCTTTTACCTGGGGAGGTAACTTAACGGCTGATGATATTGTGATTACTTCTGGCTGTATGGATGCCTTAAATTTATGTTTGCGAGCAGTAGCAAAGCCTGGAGACACAATTGCTTTAGAATCTCCTACTTACTATGGCGTTTTACAAACTATAGAAAGTTTAGGTATGAGAGCTTTAGAAATTGCTACAACTCCTAATGAAGGATTATGTTTAGAAGCCCTAGAAAAAGCATTAAATAATAATGATATTAGAGCTTGTTTAGTAGTAACAAACTTTAATAACCCTTTAGGTAGCTGTATGCCAACAGAAAATAAAAAGCAGCTAGTAGATATGCTTTGCAAAAGAAATATTCCGCTAATTGAAGATGATCTTTATGGGGAACTGCATTTTGGTTGCAATAGACCACAAACAGCCAAAGCATTTGATAAAAAAGGGTTAGTGCTACTTTGTTCATCCTTTTCTAAATCCTTAGCACCTGGCTATAGAGTTGGTTGGACGGCACCAGGAAAATTTAAAGAAAAAATAGAAAGATTAAAGTCTATGACAACAATTGCTACATCTTCCTTACCTCAAATGGTAATTGCAGAATTTTTAAGAGATGGAAGCTATGAACGTCATCTAAACCAGCTAAGAAAAGCTTTTTGTGAACAAATTCAAACAACACTAAAAGCCATTTGTAAGTATTTTCCCATAGGAACTAAAGTAAGTCGTCCAACAGGAGGTTTTGTTCTTTGGGTAGAATTGCCTAAACAAGTAGATTCTTTGGAATTACATCAACGTGCTTTAGAAAAAAAAATTAGCATTGCTCCAGGCCCAATTTTTTCTACCACACGCAAATATAATAATTTTATTCGTATAAGCTGCGGAAATCCCTGGTCAAAAGAAATTGAAATGGCAATGATTGAATTAGGCAATCTAGCTAAAAAGTTTTAATAATAAATATTAAACAAGGGTTGCAGCTAATAACTAGGTAAAGTTAGAATACTACTTCCCATTCCATAAATTTATCTCTCAACCAAAGCAGTTTAGTTTGGAGGTGTTTTAATGTCTTATAAAAGAATTGCTTTAATATTAGTTTTTTCATTAATTACTGTAGTTAGTTTTACTAGTAATACTTCTGCGTTAACAATAAATAAAGATGTTACAAAGAGCAGTAACTCTAAAACTGCTAAAATTTCACAAGTATTTGATAAAGCTATAGTAGCCGCAGCTAAAGCAAATGATTTAGACCAAGTAAAAAGCCTACTTGAAAAAGGCGTGCATCCTGACTCTAAAGATGAACAAGGTTGGACGGCTTTAATGTATTTAGCACTTCAAGGAGAAACAGAAACTATTGATTTACTTTTAAGACAAGGTGCAGATATTAACACCAAAAACTTAAAAGGCTGGACGGCTCTTATGTTTGCTGCTGGTTGGGGAAAACTAGAAACTACAGAGCTTTTACTAAATGCTGGGGCTGATGTTAATGCTAAAAGTCTTACAGGTTGGACTGCCCTTATGTATGCTGCTAAACATAGCCAAACAGAAATAATGCAAAAATTAATTGATTCTGGTGCAGATCCAACTGCTACAACTAATTGGGGTTGGTCAGCTTTGATTTTAGCTGCAATGGAAGGAAATGTAGCCTCATTAAACACACTTGTAGCAACTGGAATTAACATTAATGACAATAATTCAGGTCAAACCGCTTTAATGTATGCTGTTAGAGCTAGAAAGGTGGCTAATGTTAGCTTTTTAATTGGTGCCGGAGCAGATGTTACTATTAAAGATTTTCGCGGCTTTACTGCCTTAAACCAAGTAGCAGAAACAATGGATGCTGAAATGTTTCAAGTTTTAACTTCAGCAGGTGCAAAAGAATAGCTAACAGTAATAAGTTTTATCAGTGCATTTTTTCTATCGTATTAAAATAGCCCTAATTTCAGGGCTATTTTTTTCTAAGTTATTTTCTATACCATAGTTTTTTAAGCTACTATAGTTTTATAAACTACTATAGTTTTTTACACCACAGTAGCAAATAAAGCTAGTTATTTTGATAAACTTTTCTCTTTCTACAAGTAAAAATTTAGCTATACTAGCAAAATAGCACTCCCTTAAAACATTCAAGGATATGTTATGTTTAGCCGAAAATTTAACATCTATTTATTTGTAATTACATTATTTATAGTATTTTTTATAACTAACACTGCATTTGCTCAAGTAACACTTGTTGAGACAAACGAACCTCCATCACAAATTGAAGAACTTTTTGAACAACAAAAAATCTTAGCTGATAAGTTTTGGCAAGCTGGAGATTTTCTAGCAACAGAAAAAGCTTTAACACGAGCCTTAGAGTTAAAACCTGATTGGGCAGCAGGCTACAGACAACTTGCTATTACAAAAAAAGCTTTAGGAAATTTAAGTCAGACAAAACAATTTTTGCTTAAAGCTTTAGAAATAGACCCTACAGACTCAGTTAGCCATTTTTCTCAAGCAATAATTCTTAAGGAGGAAGGAAAATTAGATGAAGCATTAAACGCTTTTCGTGCTGCTGCTAAATTTGACACTCAAGATGCTTTTGCTCGTGCTGAAATAGGCAAATTGCTAGAGCAAAAAGGCGAAATGGACAAGGCTATCCGCCTTTTTCGCAAAGCTCTAGAGTTAAACCCAACTTGCGGCGTAGTAGAAAATCTATCAGCCGCGCTACGTAGCAAAGCTGAAATAGAGCGAAATTATTATTCACGTGTTAAACGCCTAGCCCCTTATTTTACTGAAGAAGATGCTGTAGGTAGTGTTAGCGTCAATGTAATTTCCAAAGATACAGGCGACGAAGCAAGCTTGGTTGTCTATCAAACCCGTGTTAAAGCTAATTCTAATGATGTTTTTGCTCACTATGCACTAGGAACTTTGCTTAAAGCGCGAGGAAACTTAAAAGACGCTTTAACATCTTTAAGGGAAGCATTACGACTAGATCCTTCTAACATAGATTTATTTAATGATATTGGATTAACTCTACAAAAGCAGGGAGACTTTACTGGCGCGTTGTTAGAGTATAAAACTGCATTAGAAATAGACCCTGAAGACTATAAAGCTAGGATTAACATTGCTAATTTGTTTCGTCAGCAACAAAATTTTGAAATGGCTCAAAAAGAACTTCAATTAGTCTTAAAACTTGATCCAACAAACGCCCTAGCTCGACAAAATTTAGCTAGAACGCTACTAGCTAGCGGACAAGTAAATCAAGCAATTGAAGAAAGCAAATTACTATTAAAATTTAATCCTTATGATTCTATTGCCCATACAACTTTAGCAACTTCGCTTGCTCAAGCAGGTGATTTACAAGCTAGTGTAATTTCTCTTGAAAAAGCCTCAGATCTTGACCCAAACGACACAGAATTAATACTTAATTATGCGGCAGCACTACAAAAAGAGGGACGTTTTGCAGATGCAGCAGACGCGCTTACTCGATATCTTGATATCGCCCCTGAAGAAGTAGATAGAGTGGAAGTTAAACAAAAAATTTCTAAACTTCGCCAATGGGCTAGTGGCTGGTAAACTACTATTAAAATCTGATAAAAAACAAAAGTTATAAAAACATTTCATCAACTGCAATAGACCAATTTGGTAATGCTGGTTCTGCATAAGCAATATCACCTCGGCGAAAAATCACAGGGTTATCAGGTACATCATATCGATAGGATTTAATAAGATCTGGGCTAAGTAAATCTATATCCCAAACAACTTGAGTGCCAGCCAAAAAATAATCTTCCCTTTTTTTCTTTATATTTTCTTCTGCTTTATTTCCATAATCATTTTCACTTCTAACTTCCACAGCAAAAACTGGAGATCCTTCTAAAAACTTCATCCCTGCGGAATTTCCTACATAAAATGAAGCATCTGGACTGAAAGAATTTCTGTTTGGTAAATTAACTTTGTAGCCTATATTATCAGTATATGCTCTACCTAATTTTGTATTACGTGAGTATAGCCGTAGACTTACATAAATAGCTCCTGCAACTATGTTAGGAAGATCCCTGTTGGTGACATTAGCACTATCTCTCCATTTATTAATTCTGCTTTTCTATTCTCAGATATTTTATACAAATCTTCTATTGTGGCTTGTTCTTTTACTTTAGTCATATTTACTCCTTACATTTAATATTACTCTTCTATTGCCACATCTACAAATCGCTATTTTACAGTAAATTCTGTCATTTTATAAAATAAGAATCCAACCAAATAATTTAGTAACTCTAACCCCATAGACTAACTTATATTAATTAACTAATTGACTAGAGAGATAAAACTTAATAGATTTACTGTTTTTCTTAACCAATAAATTGTTTTCTATAACAGTAAATTTATAAATAACTTATGCGCCGAGATATTACGTTAGACAGCTTGCGAGGCTTATTTTTAGCCATAATGACAATTGATCACTTAACCCTTCCTCTAAGTAGCTATACAATCCACGCTTTAGGCTTTATTAGTGCTGCAGAATGCTTTGTTTTTCTTTCTGGATATGTTGCAGGCATTGTTTATACAAAATTAAGGGTAAATTACGGTAAGCAGCAACTTTGGCAAGCAGCACTTCAACGCGCTGGAACCATTTATTTAGCTCATATCAGCGTTTTTTTACTCCTTCTATTTACAGGACTTTATAGCAATTTTTTTGTCTCTGCTTGGAAATTAAATATTTATAATTTTGCTGATCCATTGCTACTGAATAAGCCTTTTCTAGCGTTAGTTTTAGGCTCAGTTCTACTTTATCAACCTACATTTTTAGATGTTTTGCCACTTTATTTTATTCTAGTGCTTTTAATGCCGTTTCTAATCGAGCAGTTTATCAAAGGTCGTAGTTTAATGGTCATTTTAGCTAGCCTTGGTATTTGGTTAATAGCTCAATTTGGCGTTTTAGGCTTAATTACAAGTTTAGTTGCTAAATATTTGCCTATTCACTTAGGAGCTTTTGATATACTTGCGTGGCAATTAATTTTTGTTAGTGGTCTTTATTTAGGCTTTTTGAAATATCAGCAAAGAGATTTAACTAGCTTATTAAACAATAAGTTAGTAATTATTTCTCTAGTTGTAGCTACTCTATTATTTTTACTTCGACAAGACTTAATAGCAATAAATTTTCTTGAAAGTGAAGTTATCACATCCAAAGAAAGATTAGGTTTACTTAGACTAATCAATTTTGCTACTCTAGTTTACCTAGTAGGGATGTTAAGATCAAAATTTAGCCTGCTATTTGAATGGCGTTGGTTAGCTGAGTTGGGACAACATTCACTACAAGTTTTTACTTTTCATGTTGGGCTTATTTTCCTGCTTGCACCAATGCAAATTAGCTCTTTACCTAAAATTACAGGTTTTTTTGCTACATTTCTTGTTGTACTAAGTTTGGCAATACCTGCTAAACTTCATCAATTTTACCGTGATTATCAAACTGTAGAAGACACTACTTGTAGTGCTAAAGCGTAAGTTTAATAAATTAGGATATAGGCAATGAGTTTTAAGTTACCCATAAAACTATTATTAGCTGGAATGATTATTTCCTTTGCTACAAGTTTTGTTTTTGCTCAAAAAGTGGAAACAGGCTTTCTTAACCGTAGTTTAACTTTTGAGCAAAAAACCTATCGCTATCAAGTTTATGTGCCTTCTCAATATACAAAAAATAAAAAATGGCCTGTTGTGCTTTTTCTTCATGGCAAAGGGGAACGTGGCGAAGATGGTTTACTACAAACTGATGTTGGTATTGCCCAAGCGATTCGTCGTTATGTTGATCGCTTTCCTGTAATTGTTGTCATGCCTCAATGCCCTAGTGATGGACATTGGACACAACCTTTGATGGCTAAACAAGCCTTAAAAACGCTAGATAAAACTATCCAAGAATTTAATATTGACCCACAACGTGTATATCTAACAGGTATTTCTATGGGTGGGGCCGGTACTTGGTATTTAGCAGCAGCTAACCCTAACAAATTTGCAGCTATCGCACCTATTTGCGGTTGGGTCGTACCACCAACCAATCTATCATCATTAAGTAAATTGCCAGAAAATATTACTGCTATTAATCAAGAAAAAGACCCTTACTTGGCTATGGCTAAACTAATAGGAAAAACTCCTGTTTGGCTATTTCATGGCGATATGGACAATGTAGTCATGGTTAGCGAATCCCAAAAAATGGCTGAAGCATTAAAAACTTTAAATAACGAAACCAAATACAACGAATACAGCGGAGTAGGCCATAACTGCTGGGATCAAGCTTATTCTGAAATAGATTTTATCGCCTGGCTACTTTCCCATAGTTTAGCTAAGTAAAGCTAAATAAAGCATTTATCTTCTAACAAATTGTCCAACAGCAACATCTTTAACATCTTTAGTTTCAAATTCTTGAATTAATCTTTCAGCCTTTACTTCAGAAATTCGATTAATTAATTTTTTGGCTTCGTGGTTATCCCGAACAGTCTTGGAAAGAGTAAAGGTGGAGCCAACACAAAAAAACAATCCCATCACCATATAACCTCTAATCCATAAATCTACTGGTAAGTGATAAATACCTAAGCACATAAACACAATGGCAACTGCAAAAGAAATCCAAACAAAAGCCATCCAAGCTGGGGTGTTATCATTAATGGTTGGACGATCAGAATTCATAAGTTTATCTCCTTCAATAGATTATAAGTATTGTTTGACTGATTGGTTAAATAATAACAGTGCTTCTAACTTCAAGAAATTTTTGTTGTGACACTTTTTTAACTGTTTTAGCAAAATAATGTTTTGCTACTTTTGCTTTGTGTTGTTATATATTTTTGTTGCTAATTTTAGAGGAGGGATAAAAATGTCTGATCCACACTTAGCTTTGCGAGAAGATGTTAAATTGTTAGGTGAATTGTTAGGCGAAACTCTAAAAACTCAAGTAGGAGAAGAGTTTTTTCAAGCTGTTGAAAACGTCCGAGTCCTATCAAAAACGGCTCGTGAAGCCGATTCTGATTCATTTAATAAACTAACAGAAATATTAACCAAATTACCTACAGAGCAGGCGTTACTGATGGCTAGGGCGTTTTCTCATTTCCTGAATTTAGCTAATATTGCCGAACAACATCACAGAGTTAGACGACGTAATCAATATTTACTTAATCCTGATAGCAAAGCTCAACGAGCATCTAACACAGAGATTTTTCAAACTTTGCTAGATGGAGGCATTAGCCAAGAGCAAATTTATAGTGCTATTTGCTCCCAACAAGTTGAAATGGTCTTAACTGCTCATCCTACTGAAGTTATGCGTAGAACTTTAATCCAAAAATATAATCAAGTGGCTGCAACCCTCCAACAACGAGATCGACGAGATCTTACACTTGATGAGCAAAACAGCGTGTTTGAAACGTTAAAACGAGAGATTGTAGCTATTTGGCAGACTGATGAAATCCGACGTAGACAGCCCTCGCCGCTTGATGAAGCAAGACGCGGATTTGTGGTAATGGAGCAAATTCTTTGGGACACAGTACCTAAGTTTTTACGCTCACTTGATAAAGATCTAAAAAAATTTACTGGTAGAAATTTGCCTATTGATATTGCTCTAATTAGCTTTGGTTCTTGGATGGGAGGCGATCGGGATGGAAATCCTAATGTAACGGCTGAAATTACTTGGCAAACCTGCATTTTAGCTCGTTGGCAAGCAGCTAATCTTTATTTTCAAGAACTTAACGCGCTTTATTATGAGCTTTCAATGAATAAATGTAGCGATGAGTTACGCGATAAGGTTGGCAATAGCTACGAGCCTTATCGGGTAATAATTGGGAACTTGCGAAAGCGTATGACTAAAACAATCAAATATTTAGAGGAAGTTTTTGCAGGAAATAACCCCTCTAATGATGAAGTATTCCAATATAGCTTTGAATTAAGTGAGCCGCTACATTTATGTTATCGGTCGCTTGTAGAAACTAATTCTAGTGTTATTGCTAATGGAAGATTACTTGATTTAATACGTCGTTTAGCTTGTTTTGGTCTGACATTGGTTAAACTAGATTTACGCCAAGAATCTACAAGACATAAAGAAGCACTTAATGAAATTACTGAATATTTATCACTTGGTAGTTATTCAAATTGGAGTGAAAAAGAACGTCAAGAGTTTCTTATTAAAGAACTTAATAATCGCCGCCCTTTAATTGCACATAATTTTGAAGCTAGCCAGGAAGTAAAAGAAGTGTTGGACACTTTTGCTATGGCTGCAAAAATTGGGGATGAGTCGCTAGGGGCCTATGTAATTTCAATGTCTGAGTATCCTTCTGATGTGCTAGCAGTTGAGTTACTTAAAAAAGAATTTGCAATTACAAAAGGCTTACGTGTAGTGCCACTTTTTGAGCGTATCGACGACTTAAACCGTGCAGAATCAGTAATTGCAGACTTACTTAAAATTGATTGGTATCATAGTCATATCCAAGGAAAACAGGAAGTTATGATTGGTTATTCTGATTCTGCAAAGGATGGAGGGCTGCTAACAGCCGCTTGGAGTCTATATAAAACGCAAGAAAATCTGGCAAAGCTTTGTAAAAAAGAAAATGTAAAATTAACCCTTTTTCATGGTCGTGGGGGTACGGTAGGGCGCGGCGGCGGCCCAACTTATCAAGCAATCCACTCTCAGCCGCCTGGCTCAATTGATGGAAAAATTCGAGTTACTGAACAAGGCGAAATGATCCAAGCTAAATTTGGTATTCCTGGCATTGCACTGCGAACTTTAGAACTTTATACAAGTGCAACTCTAAAAGCTACATTGTTGCCACCATCAGCACCTAAAGCAGAATGGCGCAGTTTGATGGAAGAATTAGCCAACATAGCTTGCTTGGTTTATCGTGAAGTCTTAAGCCATAAAGATTTTATTGCTTATTTTCGTGCTGCAACTCCTGAAATAGAGCTTGGAACACTTAAAATAGGCAGTCGTCCGGCTCGTCGGCGTGTTGATGGTGGAATTAAATCCCTGCGTGCTATTCCTTGGATTTTTGCTTGGACTCAAACAAGGCTAATGTTACCTTCCTGGTTAGGTGTTGGCGATGCTCTTAACAAAATAATCCAACAAGGTCGAGAAGCTGAACTTGTAACAATGTACAATGAATGGCCGTTTTTTAAGACTACTATTGATTTACTTGAAATGGTGCTAGCCAAAGCAGAGCCAGCTATTGCAGCACAATATGATGAAGCACTAGTACCTGAAGAATTAAAATCGCTAGGCGCAGATTTAAGAAATCGCTTTGATGAAACTGTAAAAGTTATCTTAAAGATTGTTGGACATCAAAAATTATTAGAATCTAATAGCGTTCTACGTCGCTCCATAGATGTACGTAATCCTTATGTAGATCCAATAAATCTTGTACAAGTTGAAATTTTACGTAGACTTCGGGCTAATGCAGAAGATTCAACACTGCAAGATGCTCTACTAGTTACTTTTAATGGCGTTGCTGCTGGAATGCGGAACACTGGATAAAATTTTTTAGTTTAGCAAATTGATAAAGCAATTAACCATTGGGCAAAAAAATATGTGGTCATAAAATAAATTTGTGCCTGTGGAACTGAACCTTTGAAACGATCTAGAGCTAAAATAGAGTCTGATGCCATAAAAAATGCTGCTCCAATAAAAGCTGTAAAACTCCCCACAGGCCCAACGTCTAACCAACGACTAAAGGCTTGCCAACCCATTATCAGAAGCACGCTTGCATAAACAGCAACAGGTAGTTTCATTTCTTTTAAGTATGGAAGTAAGGTAAGAAAAAGTACTGCTCCGTAGATTAAAAAAGGTATTGTATAAAGTAAAGAAAATAAGTTTATTCCTGTTAAAACAAAAGCAATAATATAAAAAATATGTGCAATTAAAAAGCTAACTAAACCTGCTACAAATCTATCAGATGGTAACATCAATAAAACATCACCAAGCAAAGAAAAAACAAGTCCAGTAATTATTAAATATTTGTAACTACTAGGATTTAGATTAGCTGGCAGTTGGATAGCCATTAAAATAATAAAGATCATTGTTAGAGGCTTAAAGATATAAAAATTGGTAGTATATCTTTTTGCTCTAATATGCAAAATAGCAGAAATAAGTGTTAGAAATGATAAAAATATAGTTAGCATAAAATCATTTTTTGCCACGTTAGTGGCTTTTGTTAATAGCCCAGTCATTTATGGCTAAGCTATTAATTAGTTTTAATTATCCTTAAAAAAAATATCAATATAATCTGTTGTAGTATTATCACAAGGATTAAGCATATCTTTTAGTCGCCAAAATTTTCTTGCTCCAGAAATTCTAAATAATTGTTTACCTTCTCTTATACAAGGTTTTCCATCATTATTATAATTAACCCTCATAGTGATTTTTCCATCAAATACAAAGTCTTTTGGATTGATTTCTACAATATTTCCATTTATTTCTAAAAAATCATCTCCTTTAGTTTGTTTACCTACTACAGATAATATTCCATCTGTTTCTTTAATTTCTACAGTCCCCATTTCTTTACGATTCCAAAAACTTAGCCATTGTAGTTGCAGTCTATGTTTACCTATTAACATTTGTTTAGCTTGTGAGTTATTTATTTTTGTTTGAGATTGAGCAAAAGCTAGGTTAGATGAAAAAATATTGTAATTTATAGTAAACAAGCTAATTATAATAAATAACATAGCAAGACATTTTCGCATAAAATTTTCCTGTAATTTATAGTTATCGATGGATTTTAGATTATTAAAGCAAGAAAAAAAAATAGGGACTAGCTTTTAGCTTGTCCCTACATAACTATGCCTTATTTACTTTAACGTTACAAAAAACATGAAAAATTTACTGGTTTATTTTCCAAATTGTAAAATTCAACATAACCGCATATCCCACCCAAAGAATATAAGGAAGTAGTAGCAATCCAGCAACCAACCTAACACGCCAAAAAGAAATTAATGTAGCTAAAATTGATAGCCAAAGAAACACAATTTCAACAAATGCAAGTTTTGGATTTTGTAAGGTAAAAAAAAGACCTGACCAAATTAGGTTAAGAAATAGTTGCAAGCCAAATAAAGCTAAGGGCAGGCTTTTAAGGCTTCCAACCTTGCGCCAAATAAGCCAAGCAGCTAGAGCCATCATAAAATAAAGACTAGTCCAAACTGGCCCAAACAACCAATTAGGCGGTGTCCAACTAGGTTTATTAATTGTTAAATACCAAGAGCTAACAGATGTGTTAGTTAAAACCGCCCCAGCCCCAGCAACAGAAAAACATATTGTTAAAAAAAGTAGCAGACTAATAAAATGCTTGTTGGCTTTTTCTTGTTGCAAACTTATTGCTTGTTCCATTTTGTCACCTAATTTTGTAAAGAAACACCAGTTGAGCAGGCCAAAGAACCAATTGTCCTATTATGAAAATTGGCGACTACAGCTAGACCCTCCATTTAACCATAGGTTTGGCTCTGCTCATTAACTGGTAACTCATTGACTACTTAATCTAAACAATATAGCTAATTAGATTAGTAGTACCCCCGAAATTTTTCAAAAATCTTTCTAACACCCTCTTAAATTTACAAGCTAACTCTTATGTTGCAAAGAATAAATCAAGTTCAATATATTGTCAACAATTTTTAGACAAAAATTAGACAAAAATTCAATTAAAATATTGTTTAATCTTGTTATGAAAATTAATTAAGAAAAAATTATTGTTAAGTGTTAGTAATGTTGGTAGTTATTGAAAATAGTTAAACTTTACTAAAATTTGACAAATAAATGTTGATTGACAAAGGATATTTTGATTAAGATAGAAAAATAGACAAATTTTTAACAAGCAGGTTTTTTAATGTCTAACCAAGAAATGTTACCAATAAAAGTAGTTTCTCAACGCACAGGATTAACTCAACATGTCATTCGTGTTTGGGAAAAACGTTATAGTGCAGTTTCTCCTAGTCGTAATACTACTAATAGGCGATTTTATACTGATAAAGAAGTAGAGCGACTATCTTTGTTACGAGAAGCTATAGAAAAGGGTTTTAGTATTGGGCAGATTGCTCATTTATCTAATGATCAAATTTCTAAGATGATAGCTACACCAGAGAAATCGCTAGATCTAGGCATTAGTACTAGCAATCAAAGCATAGAACAATATATTGAGAATTGTTTAGCAGCAATAGCTGAAATAGATACACAAAAATTAGACGAAATATTAACAAAAGCTCAAGTAGAACTAAATCCTAGTATTTTGATTGATGATTTAATTGTCCCGCTGCTTTATAAAATAGGAATCCTTTGGCAAGAAGGGAAATTAAGAATTGTTGAAGAACATTTAGCCTCGGCTGTTATTCGTAATTTGTTGGGAAGGATAAAAACTGACTTACAACCTACTAACATTGCACCAAAAATAATTATTGCAACACCTCCTAGACAATGGCATGAGCTAGGAGCATTGCTAGCCGCTGCTACAGCCGCTTATGAGGGCTGGAAAGTAATTTATTTAGGTGCAAATCTTCCAGTAGAAGAAATTACTAAAGCTGCACAGTTACACAAAATTAAGCTAGTAGCTTTAAGCATTATTTACCCTGTTGACGATCCTTACTTACATTTAGACTTAAAAAAGCTTCGTAGTTTGTTAGGCTCACAAGTTCAGTTAATCATAGGAGGCCAAGCAACAGAGGGTTATTTAGCAACTATTAAGTCTATAAATGCAACTGTGGTTACAAACTTAAAATCTTTTCGTCAACTTCTAAATAGTTTGCGTAGCCCTAATAAACACAAAATTTAATACAGTGTAGTTAATACAATCATACGTAGGGTTGAAACCCTACGCTACTATGCCGCCCCGTTGGGCCTTTAAGAGATAAAACCTCAGAAAACTTTGTTTACAGTGTAATTAATTACTTTGCTTATCTTTTGTTGTATTTACAAAAATAGCTGTTTTTTTATCATCAATTCCAGAAATTAATGTTGCTGTTTGGGTGTTAACTATTGTTTCTGCTTCCATATTAATGTTTGTAATAAGCGTTTCTGCCTCTAAATTACTTAATTTTGTAATTTTTGGTGCTTGCCAAATCTCTTTTACTTTGTGGAGTTGCTCGCTAAGTTGACCTAGGTTAGTAGCAAACACAGGATCAATATTTACTGCTACTAATAGGTTTTCTGCTAACTCTTTGGCTGTTGGGCGTTTATTTCTGTCTTTGCTAATAGTTTGCATAACCACATTTTCAACTTCTTGCAAAATAACTGGGTTTAGAACAGAAAGTTTTTCTGGTTCTTTGGATAAAATAACCCCTAACCAAACATAGATATTGTCCAAATGTTCTTGAAATGGGACTTCACCTGTCAACATTTCATACAAAACGACTCCTAAACTATAAACATCTGAATGTATATCTGCTTTACCTTCAAACCGTTCTGGTGCCATATAAGCAGGTGTTCCAATAATTCTTCCTGTTGCTGTTAAAGCTTTAACATCTAATCCTTCACTAGGCCCCATTAACTTAGCAATGCCAAAATCTAATAACTTAATTATTTCTCCTTCAGGTGTTTGATGTAAAAAAATATTATCTGGCTTAATATCTCTATGAATAATTCCTAGGTTATGAGCTTTTGATAGTACGTCACAAACAGGTATTAGAATTTCTAAAGCACGTCCAAGCGAAAGAGCTTTTTTCCTTTTTAATTCTTCTTTTAAGGAATGTCCTTTAAGAAGTTCCATTACTTGATAAGCAATTCCTTCACTTGAAACACCTGAATCTAAAACAGCAATTGCATTTGCATGACTAATTTTACTAGCTGATATAGCTTCAAGTTGAAAGCGTTCCAGAGCCTCTACAGAATCATTTCCTGCAATTGGTCGAAACACTTTTATTGCAATTGCTCGCTTCATTATTAAATGAGTGCCTCGATAAACTGCACCAAATCCACCCGCGCCAATTTTTTCACCTAGCTGATACTTACCATCAAGTATTGTTCCGGGTAAGGTTTCAGCCAAAGCAGAAAAAATACGATCAGCCCTTTGTTGAGACAAAATTAATTCTTCATTTTTACCTTTTAGCTCTTGATTTTTTTGTTCTAGCTGGTTTTTTTGCTCTAATATTTCATTAGTTCGCTCTCTAACAATTGTTTCTAAGCGTTGATTTTTAGCTTCAATAACTCTAACTCTTAATCTATAAGTGCCATAAACACTTAGAGTTAATAAAAAAGAACTTGTTAGCAAAAACCAATTTTGTAACCAAAAAGGTTTTTCTACACGAAAAGCTATTGTTTTAACTTGGCTTTCAATTCCACTTGGATTAATAGCTTTTACACTAAATAAATAATCTCCTGACGCTAAACTTGAGTATTTAGCATTACCAACATTTGTTGATAACCAAACAGATTCTTCTAGTGAATTAATAGATTTTAACTGGTATTTATAACTATTTCTTTCTTCATCAATAAAAGAAAGTGCCACAAAATCTATTTCTATATTGTTTTTATTATGTCCAAAAGATATTGTTTGGCCAGTAATTAAACTTTGGTAATCTTGATAGTCAATAACCTTTTGGCTTACTTTAATATTAGTGATTTCTAGTTTTGGAGCAGTTGAAAAAATTTGCTCAAGTTTTGGATTATACCTAGTCAATCCATGCGTGGTAGAAAGCCAGAAATTTCCATCTTTATCTACCATTATATGTTGTGTAGCACTAGCCTTTTGTGAAAAACCATCTTTGTAGTTATAATGCTGGATCTTTCCATTAGTAAATTTATCTATACCATTATTAGTAGCAACCCAAATGGCCCCATTGCTGTCTTCATATATCCAATGAATAACATTATTAGAAAGCCCGTTAGCAACGCTAAGAGAGCTAAATTTTTCTCCATCCCATTTATAAAGTCCATTTCCTTCTGTTGAGATCCAAGTAGTATTTTTCTTGTCTTTTATAATATAGCCAACAGCTTTAGCTTTTAGACCTGAAGATTCTTGAAAAGACTTAAAAGCTAAACTACCATCAGGTAAAAGACTAATTAAAGTAGCACCGTCAGAAGTACCTGCCCAAATTTGATTATCAGATGTTTTATTTAAGTTATATATTGTATTACTTGAAAGGCCATCTGTTTTAGTATATTTTTTTATAGTTTTATCATTATAAATTACTAGACCCTCATTAGTTCCAATCCATAACTGGTCTAAGTCATCAGTTAGTAAACAATAAGCAGCATCTTCGCTTAGGCCAATGTTTTTGTCTAAAATCTTTACTAATTCTATAGATATTTTGTCAGATTGTTTTTTTTTGCGGTAGGCAGCAATATTTGAATAATGAGAAATCCAAATTAACCCTGTTTTATCTTCTACTAAAACATTGGCTCTTTCTTTTGGCAAGTTAGGTTGAAAATCTGATAGATTAGTTAATTTTCCCTTGGAAAGTATATTAACGCCTAATTCTGTAGCAATCCAAATATCTCCATCCTTGTCTTGTAGAGTGCAGTTAACCTTATTTGCAATTAAACCATCCTTATCAGTGTAATTAATAAATTTTTCACTAGTTAATTTACTTAATCCGTTATGAGAACCAAACCAAATAGTAGATTCTTCATCAACAAAAATTGGCAAAATAATGTTATTTGGTAGTCCATTATCAACTTTGTAATAAGAAAGATTTTCAATATAGCTTAGCTCATTTGATAGAGTATTTCTAATAGCGGAAAATTTTACAGCACCTTGATTAGTAGCCACTAGGTAATTACCTAAGTGATCTTGAGTTATACTAAAACAAGTATTTGAAGGTAAGCCATTTTCAGTATTAAAGTATTGAAATTTACTTTGTTGTGTGTCACCTAAAAAGCGAGCAATACCATTTTCAGTAGAGGCAATCCAAATATCCCCAAATTTATCTTGGAAAATACCCCGTATTCGACTTGCTGATAAACCATCTTTTTCTTTATAAATAGTAGTAGTTTTATTAGTTAGATTTAGCTTAACTAAATTATTTCCACCGAACCAAAAATTCCCTTCTTTATCTTTAATTGCACAGCGAAACTGTTTTGGTAATTGATATTTGTTGGTTATATTTTCAAAAGTCTTGCCATCATAGAGAAATAAACCGTCTTCTCCAGCAAATAAATAATTATCATTATCAGGCAATACAGCAAAAAAGCTTTTTGAACTAGCCCCTTGTTTGTCATTAAAAGATTTAATTGTGGCTTTTGATTCTTTAAATTCTACTTTACTAATGCCTTCTTCCATTGCTAGCCAAAAGATATTTTCTGATTCTTGATAAATATCATAGACTCGCATTCCAGCTAAACCATCTTCTTTAGTATAATTAGTAAAGTGTACCCCGTCATAAATACTAAAACCGCCTTTAGTACCAAACCAAAGACGGCCCGTTTTATCTTGAATAATTTTTAAGATAGTATTTTCTGCTAACCCATCGCTAGTAGTATAAGTGCGATATGGTAGTTGTTGTGCCAAAACAAGCTTTTCACCAAAAAAAACTAAAAAACAAATTGTTAAAAAGACTAATTTGATGATTAATAGCGTGTCTTTCATAAAAACCACGTAATCAAATAACAGTAAATTTTATCTAATCAATAAATTTAGTGCGTTGGAATTGGAACAGAACTACCACCACCACCTTTAGCTTTATTTAAGTCTTGTTCCAAACCTTTTAATGCTTCTTTTACCATTTCATTAGGATCAGCACTAGCAAATTCCTTAAATTTTGCAAATGTCTCTTCAGCTAACTTTAAGTCTTTTAAGTCAATATAAGCTTTTGTTTTATGATAAAGAGCTTGCAAATGTTTAGGATCTTTAGACAAAGTTTTATCTAAATATTCCATTGCTTTTTTAATATCTGGAGGATTAAGAAACATATAAGAAATGCCAGTATCAGTAATAACATTTAGGTCATCTGGCTTAATTTTACCTGCTTTTTCATACCAACTAATAGCTTCTTTCATTAGATTAGGATCGTTTTTTTCTCGTCCCATATCAAAATGTAAGTTGCCTAATTGGGCTAAAGGGTCAAATTCATTAGGTTTTAATTCATTAGCTTTAAGCAAAAAACGTTTTGCATCTTCAAGCATACGCCCTTGAGAGTAAAGATAGCTACCTACTTTAAGTTGTGAGTCATAGTCTTGGTTTTTTTCACCAAATTCTAAAGCCTGTTTAATTTGTCCTTCTACTTCATCAATACTTGGATGATTAGCAGGCATATCTTCATTGCCTTTTAGAGGCCCGGCTTTACTTGCTTTAGTAGTCGCTGGAGCCGATTTATTAACTGTATCTGTAAAAACATAACCTACAACTAAACCTAGTAATATACCTATCATTGCAAACATTATTGGATTAGTACTAGCATTAGTAGGATTAGTAGTTGGAGAGGTTTCTTTACTTGGTGTATTTTTTTGTTTTTTGCTTTCTGACATAAAAGTACCTATTTTGAATGTTTTATTAAAATAAATGAGGGTGTGTTAAAGCAAATCTATAAGCCGAATTCTGTTTCTTAACTTACGCTAAGATAGCGATCATTCATCTAGGCTAGCTGTCACCAACTAGCTCAAGCAACCTACCCGGAGAGCGTATTATTACCGCCAAAGCAGTAATAAACTCAAGCGGGCCACTCTACATACGCCTCCCTATTTGGTCTTGCACCACGGAGAGTTTACCTAGCCGGCTGTGTCACCACAACCGCTGGTGGGCTATTACATTAAGAATTGCTTCCCCACCGTTTCACCCATCACCTGTACTAGCAAGCTAGCCATCGGCTGGTCTATTCTCTGTTGCACTTGTCGTCGGGTTATCCCGCCTGGCAGTTAACCAGTCCATTGCCCTGTAGTGTTCGGACTTTCCTCTCTTCCCTTAAATCCAAATTAGTAACTAATTTAGACTTAAAGAGAACAGCGATCGCTTGATTTGCTCTAACACAAAAAAATTATAACATAGAGATTAAAATTTAACTTCCCGTCACTACCCACTTGCACAGCTAATCTTTACCAAACTTTACTCTTTGTGCTAACTTTCAATTTGCTTTATTTTAATTTCTTAGGAGAAAGTTATGTTTTTTTCTCGACTTTCTAAAATTGTCTTTATTTTAATCTTATTAACCTCTTTAGCTTGCGATCAGCCAACTACAGTTAGTAATTCTAGTAGTACACCTCAAAATAATAATCCAACTACAGTATCAACTCCTACTACTAGTCCTATTCCAAATGCTTCGCCTGCTCCCACTAGTACAGCAACAACCACACCAACACCACAAAATAATGAGAAAATTAAAGATAGCGATGAACCTGTAAAAGTTTCTATCCCTGAGTCAGAACTACGTAAACGTCTTCCAGCACCAGGAGAGCTTACAGATGAGGAAAGAAGAAAAGGCCAACTGCTAGCAGATAGAACTGATAATTCTAGAGCATTAATTAGATATTATAATTTTTTAACCGATATTCGGGGACTAAACTTAAATCCTCCTAAAGATTTAATTGGTGGTGCCAGTGCATTTAAGGCTAATGATGTTTTACAGTTTACTTTTAAGGAACCTCAAGTAGCGGTACTTATAGCCCAATTTATTGACCCTCAAAACCAAAAAATTGGTATAGGCTTTATGCAAAAATTAACTGTTGACGATCGTAAGTATTTACAAGTTAAGAATTATTCTTTGTTAGTTAAAGGTGGAAATGAAAAAATTTATAAAGTTCTTACTGATGCAATAGATCAGTTTGATAAAGTTCAATAAGTTATTTAACCAAGACAAACCACTCTAAATAGTTTTAGGGTGGTTTTAATTTGTTGATTTAGCCTAGCAACTACATTTTTACCTACCAATAGACTCATCCTTAACATTTTGCTATTATTAGCTTTTAATGACCCCCATAATTAAAGGAAATTTATTTAACTTAGTAAAAGCTGTGTAGGAAAGCTGCATGGGAAATTTAATAAAACAATCTTCTAAAAACAATTCTGTTAGCTCACAAAAATTGCTACCTAGTCCTACCACTAATAAATTAATTGTTTATACTAGTTCAACTTTAAGCCGTAAAGAAAGATTTAGCCGGCCAATAAAAATTGTTTGGACATTATTTACTTTTCTTTTTTATGTTTATTTAGATTTTAAGGGCTGGTTAAAAGGCTCAGAAAAATCCAGGGAAGCTAAACTTCGAGTTCAAGCACAAAAACTTGGGGAAAGACTTTTAAGTCTTGGGCCAACTTTTATTAAAATTGGTCAAGCTCTAAGCACTAGAGCAGACTTACTACCTGTAGCCTACATTGATGAATTATCTAAATTACAGGATAGAGTTCCTGCTTTTTCTAACTTAGAAGCTTTTTCTATTATTGAGCAAGAATTAGCAAGTCATCCTAAAGAATTATTTAAAGAAATTAGCTCTAACCCTATTGCAGCAGCTAGTTTAGGACAAGTTTACCGAGCTTACTTAAAAACAGGCGAAGAAGTAGCCGTAAAAATCCAACGTCCAAACCTAAGCATTATTATCAAATTTGATTTACTGATTTTGCGCCGAATTATCAAATTTTTACTAAAACATACCTCATGGATGATGAAGGGCAATGATTGGTTAGGAATGCTAGATGAGTTTGAGCGTGTTATTAATGAAGAACTGGACTATCAGCTAGAAGGGACTAATGCAGATAGATTTAGAGTAAATTTTGCTGATTGGTCAGGTATTCATGTACCAAAAATTTATTGGGAATATACAACTTCACGTGTTATTACAATGGAATTTATTTCTGGTACAAAAATTATTGATATAGAGAGCTTAGAAAAATCTGGTTTTTCTGCTAAAAAGATTAATGAGTTAATGCACCGTACTTATTTTAAGCAATTGCTAGAAGACGGTTTTTTTCATGCTGACCCTCACCCAGGCAATTTATTAGTAATGCCTAATGGAAAACTAGCATTTTTTGATTTTGGTATGGTAGGAAATATTTCCTCTACCCTTCAACAACACATGGTTTCAGCCTTCTTTCATATCTTAGAAAGAGATTTTGATGGGTTAGTAGATGATTTAATTTCCTTAAATTTTCTTAAACCAGAAGTTAATATTCCTGAATTTCGTAAAGTAATCCGCGATATGTTTGCACGTAAAATAGACTTAGATTTAAGCCAAGTAAACTTTAAGGAATTAACTTATGAAATTGGAGAAATAATTTATAAATATCCTATCTCTACCCCAGCAGCATTTACATTTATTATTCGGGCATTAATGACTTTAGAAGGCATTAGTATCCAAATGAATCCAACTTTTAACTTCCTAGAAGTAGCCAAGCCCTATGCTAGCGATTTTCTTTTCCGCAAAGAAAGCGCACATTTACGTAAACAAGTTTGGGAAAATTTACGTGAGGTTGGCTCCGGCAAAGTAAATTGGGGACGTTTAGCTCAACTTGCTAAACTAGGCTGGCAACTTTGGGCTGAACCAAAAATAAACCGTTTTTTATATGGAGATAAACCAAAATAATCGTGTCTCTTAATTCTCACAATTTACGAATATTACTTTTTGACATCGATGGAACTTTGCTCTTTACAATACATCGTAGTATTTACCGAGCTAAAGTTGCTGAAGCTGTAGCCAATATTTTTGGAACAGCAGGAAAAATTAGCCAGGTCTCTTTTAGTGGAAAAACTGACCTACATATTATTTCAGAAGCTTTATCAGATGAAGGTATTACGCTTAAAGAAATTTGGGAAGCTTTACCAGAAATAGAAAAGCAATTTGTAAGTATTATAGAGACTTTAAGCAAAACATCTGCTGTGTTTCGTTCTTGTCCAGGAATGCCGGGCCTGCTAGAAAAATTGCAGCTAGATCCGCGTTACCAACTTAGTTTATTAACTGGCAATATTGAATCATTAGCTAAGTTAAAACTTAATCAAGTAGGGTTAGAAAAGTATTTTTCTTGTCCCGGAGCTTTTGGAAGCGATCATGAAGATAGATTATTTTTACCAAGTATTGCTGCAAATAGGGTAGCTAACTTTCTAGGAATTTTTGATCTATCACCATCACAATTTATTATAATTGGTGATACTCCACGAG
Source organism: Blastocatellia bacterium (assembly GCA_016713405.1). Classification (NCBI taxonomy): domain Bacteria; kingdom Pseudomonadati; phylum Acidobacteriota; class Blastocatellia; species Blastocatellia bacterium. The sequence goes on along the minus strand of JADJPF010000022.1, from coordinate 240,270 downwards.
ATATTGCTTGCGCACGTCATTTTGGAGCAAAAGTGTTAGCTGTAGCCACTGGGAATTTTTCTAAAGAAGAGTTGGCTAATGCTCAACCAGATTTACTCTTTGAAACTCTATCAGACACAGATAAAGTAATTTCGGCATTAGCCACACTTTAGCTTTAGAGTAGGCAAATAGTAAAAAAGTTTTTAGTTGAGGAAATTAAGTTAATTAGTTGATTATAAAGGTATTAATTAAAGCAGATGAACTTAGCTCTAAAAATTGTTTATGAAACTCATGAAGCAACCTTAATGGTAGGACGTGCTTTAACTGGTTTTGTGCGCCGGCCATTTTATATTAAAGAAACTGTTCAACAAATGGATTTAGTGGGTGTAGGTAGTTTGCCCATTGTAATGTTAGCAGGTTTTTTTATTGGTGCAGTATTAGCATTACAAACCGCAGCAACCCTACAAGCTTTTGGAGCGCAAAATTATACTGGCCGACTAGTAGCAACATCGCTAGTACGTGAACTTGCTCCAGTATTAACTTGTATTTTACTTGCAGGCCGAATTGGTTCAGGTATTGCAGCAGAACTTGGTTCTATGACAGTTTCAGAGCAAATTGATGCTATGCGTGCCTTAGGAACTGATCCTTTACGTAAATTAGTTTTACCTCGGATTATTGCTCTAGTAATTATGGGGCCAGCATTAACAGTTTTTGCCAATATAGTAGGGATAATTGGAGGATTAATTATTTCCTTAACTATTTTACATATTCCTACTTCTGTTTATACAACATCAGCACGAGACGCATTAAATTACCATGACATTTTTGGAGGGTTACTTAAACCTGTTGTATTTGGTTTTATTGTAGCTGTTGTAGGGTGTCGCTGTGGACTTCGCACACGTGGAGGAACAGTAGGTGTAGGACTTTCTACAACACAATCTGTAGTTATGGCAATTTTGCTAATTTTAATTTCTGACTTTTTTCTAACTAAATTGCTTATAGCCCTTGGCCCTAGCTCAGTATATTAATTTAAGTTATGAGTGAAAAAAATCTTAGTAATCAAGCAATTGTATTTGAAAATATTTTATTTGGCTTTTCGGATCAATTAATCCTTAATGATGTAAGTTTTTCTGTTAGACCAGGTGAAAGTATTGTTTTAATGGGTGGTTCTGGCAGTGGTAAATCAACAACCTTAAAATTAGTGTTAGGCTTACTTAAACCTGAATCAGGGAATTTACTAGTAGATGGTGAAAATATTATTGGCTATTCAGAAAGCAAAATGATGGCGATAAGAAAAAAAATCGGCATGGTTTTCCAGGAAGGGGCATTATTTGATAGCTTAAATGTATTTGAAAATGTAGGCTATCGTCTCTTTGAGCAAGGTGCTGAGGAAAAAGAAGTAGAACATATTGTTAGGCAAATGCTTAAATTTGTTAATTTAGAACATGCTATTTATAAAATGCCTTCTGAACTTTCTGGTGGTATGCGACGGCGTGTTGGTATTGCTCGCGCTCTAGTGGGAAAACCTAAGATTATCCTTTATGATGAGCCTACAGCAGGACTTGATCCTCCTACAGCAAGAACTATTGTTGAACTAGCTATGAAACTTCGTGATTTAGAAGGTGTAAGTTCAATTTTTGTAACACATCGTATTCCTGATGCACTACAACTCGCATCAGAATATGTAACAATAGATGAAAAAGGTGAAGTAGTTGTACGTAAAGATGAAAAAGGAACAATGTCTAACACCAAGTTTATTATGTTAAAACAAGGAAAAGTTATTTTTAACGGTTCAGCTAAACAACTTTGGGCATCTGAAGACCCTTATATTAAAGAGTTTCTTACTTAAGGGTAAATTTTTGGAGGTAATCTTATGTCCAGCAAAAAAACTATTGGTTTTGCACAACTAAGAGTAGGTTTACTAGTCCTTTTAACTGTAGGTCTAATAATTGCCACTATTTTAACTATTAGTGGTGACATAAATTTGTTTAAGAAAACCCTTACAATTCGCACTAAACTCCCTCAAGTGGATGGTTTACGTCCTGGTACAGAAGTAAGGTTAGCCGGTGTTTATATAGGCCAAGTTAGTGACGTAATCTTGCTACCAATAGCTCCAAGTGAACAAGACAAGCAAACACTTCAAAGCGTTGAAGTAGTTATGAAAATCAATAAATTAATTGATGATTTACCAGCAGAAGAAAGAATACGCAAAAATTCTTTAGTTAAACTTGGTTCGGTTGGTTTATTAGGTGATAAAGTTATTGATATTAGCCCTGGAACAAAAGATAGTGATGCAATTAAAGATGGCGATTTAGTTCAAGGCGATCAGGAAGCTTCTCTTACTCAAGTAGTATCTGGTGCAAGCAGTATTCTACAAGATATTGATACTTTAGCTGACCAAGTAAAAGAAATTGCCCAAAATATCAATCAAGGAAAAGGCAATCTAGGTTTAATTGTTAAAGATGATAAGCTTTATAATAATGCCAACGCCACTATTTTAGAATCACAAAAATTAGTTGAACGTATCCGTGATGGTAGTGGAACAGTAGGTAAATTGCTTAATGATCCTATGCTTTATGATCAAATACAAACTACAACTAAAAAGGCTGAAACTTTAATTACAGATATTTCTAGCGGGCGAGGAACTATTGGTAAACTTGCTACAGATGATGAGTTATATACTCGTACTAATCAAATTTTATCTAGAGTAGATAGCATTGTAACGAAACTAGAAGAAACGACTAATAAAGTAGATGCTGGTCAAGGTACAGTAGGCCAATTGCTTAATAATGATAAATTATATAAAGAAACAGAAAATACTGTTGCTAATCTAAATCGGCTTACAGTTAGACTAGAGAAAACTTTGGATAACAAAGGCTCTGTAAATAAATTATTAGAAGATCCTACTCTATATAACAATTTAACAGATGCTTCTAGTGAAACTATTAAGCTTTTACAAGATTTTAGAAAAGAGCCTAAAAAATATTTAACTATTAAAATTAGAATCTTCTAAAACTAATTAAAATTTATGTCAGCACAAACACCAATCAAAAAACCTATAGTTAAGCCTCCTGAAAAAAGTGAAGCTTTAACGGTTTTAGTAATATTAGTAGTAGCTTTGTCTATAGTAAGCTACTTTGTTTTTTTTACTAGAACTAGTGGTTTTGTGCTAAAAGCTAAATTTAAGGAAGCAGACGGTTTAAAAATTGGTGCAGAAGTTCAATGTGCTGGTGTTAAGGCTGGCAATGTTAGAAATATTCGTTTTCTAGGTGTTCCTGTAACAAAAGGTGATGAAAATCTCTTTGAGCTTACATTAGAACTAAGCCCACAAATTAACGGTCAACCTATAGAAAAAATTATTCGCAAAGATGCTAAAGCAATTATTATTATTGTTGGTGCATTAGGTGATAGAGGAGTTAATATAATACCTGGCACAATTAACGCACCAGGTGTAGTTAATGGAGATTATATTTTAGGTGAAACAGAGTTAACTCCAGCTATGATTTCAGCAAATTTAGGTATCATAAGAAAGAAGTTTGAAAGCATCCAGCAAATTATTGAAGATAATGCCAAATGGATTAACGATGGCAAAGGTACTCTAGGCAAATATAATAAGCCAAATAATGAAGCTCAACTTAACCTTAGACATTTATTAGAATTAACTGATTCTTTAGAACCATTAATTAGAAAAGGAAAAGGGACTGTAGGAAAATTTCAACAAGATAAAGAATTTGCTGACCGAATAGAAAGATTCTCCAAATTAGTTGATGAGTTAGAAGACCAAATACAAACTGGTAACGGTTCAACAGGAAAATTTCTTAAAGACAAAGAGTTAGATAATCGTGTTATTTTAATAGAAAATCGTGCTAAAACATTATTGGATCGTTTTCAAAAACTTGCTGAAAAAGCACAAAAAGGTAATGGTTCAGCAGCTAAATTCCTTAATAATCAAGAATTTAGAAATGATATTAATAAGCTAGAAACAAACTTTAACCATCTTTTAACTAAAGTGACCAACAAAAAAGGCAGTTTAAATCTATTTATTAATGACACCCGACTTTCAGAAAATATTAGTACTATTTCTATAGAAATGGCGAAACTAGCTTATGATATCCGGCAAAAACCAAGAAAGTATGTTAAATTTACGTTATTTTAATAAAATATTAATATTAAAAGGTTTAGTGTAATTTTTTCTTTATTTATCTTTATTTCTTTTACTTGCTGTGTATAATTTGCTTTATCCTTTACCAACAAAAAATAAATCAAGATTATTAAAGTAATTTTTAGAGGGTTTTATGAGAGAAAATTCTTGTCCGCTTTGTGGTGAAATTATTTTGCCATCTGTACTTAATTTACATATCCAATTAGAAAAAACTTGGCACAGAGAACTTAAAGAAACTCATCCTGAGTGGTTCACTGATAAAAATAGCAGTGAATTAAATGAAAAGCTTAAAAAAGAATATAAAAGTAGGCATGAGAAGCTAAAAGAAGAAGCTGATGGGCTTTGTAATAAAGGTGATAATAGTCGTAAACTAGATATAGTTGATGGTAGAGAACTTGAAGTAGAAGAAGAAACTTTTTGATAACTCATTAGAAGTTAAAGTTTTAGTAAGCTATTTAATCTAGTAAGTTTCCATGCGAAAAATCACTAATTTTAAGGAGCTAGAAGAATGAAAAAACGTTCTTTCTTATCTATTGTACTAAGCTTTCTATTAATATTTAGCTTTGCCTTAGTAAACCTACATTGTGGGCAAAGTAACCCAACCCATATTGTACATATACCTAAAGACCCAAAAGTAGCTCCTTGTGAGCCGGGTAAATGGGGAGGAACATTAAAACTAGCTCTTTCAGGTGCGCCATTAACATTTAATCCTTTTATCTCTCCTTCTGTAGAAACTTATGAAATAACTTCAAAGCTTTTTGCTACCCTAATAGACTATGACAATGTTAATAAAAAGGCTAATAATGATGGTTTAGCACGATCGGTTGATACTTTAGAAAATGGTAGTAGTTATGTAATTCACTTACGCGAAGGAGTAGCATTTTCTAATGGTATACCAATCACGGCTGAAGATGTCATCTTTTCATTAAAAGCTGCTTTAGATAATCGCTTAGGCTCAATTTATGGCGAATTTATGAAAGTAGATGGTCAAGCACCAGAATTTAGTAAGATGGATTCTTTAACAGTAAAAATTACTTTTGCTGAACATTATGAACCTATCAAAGAACTACTTTCTAAAATCCCAATAGTTTCTAAAAATTCAATGGAAGATTCTTTCTTAAAAGGAGATCCTAAAACAGCTTATACATTGACCACAGCCCCAGAAAAAATAGTTTCTTCTGGCCCTTTTGTATTAAAAAGCTATTCAGAACAAAAAATTGAACTTGTCTATAATCCATATTATTGGAAAGTAGATAATGTTGGAACAGCATTACCTTATTTAGATGGTATTACTTATGACTTAAAAGTTTCTCGTCAAGGCCAACAAAATAACTTACTAACTAAAAATGAATATCATGCCGTAGAATTAATACCTACTCAAAAACAAGCTTTTGAAGGTAATGATCGCTTTATTATTAAAGATGCAGGCCCCTCTCTAGCTGTTTGGCAACTAGTGCTAAATTGGCGTTTGGAACAACAACCTGGGAGTTTTAGCATTAAACCCACCTGGGCGCGTACTAGCTATTTTCGTTGGGCAATTTCTGCACTGATTCAAAGAGATAAAATGGTCTCAGATGTTTTTAATTCTTTGGGTCGTCCTGTTTATGGATTAGTTACACCAGATAATCAACTTTGGTTTAATAATGAAGCCAAAAAATATCCTTATGATATAAATGTTGCTAAAAAATTTTTAGGACTTGCAAAATTCTCCAACTCCTCAGATAACACACTAAGAGATAATGCTAATAAGATCCAGCTTTTATGCAACCTTTCTTAAGTAAATCAGGAAAATATCTTTATTTTGATGATAGCAGTGATGTTAATCTTAAAGGTATGGCTGGAAGTGATCCTTTTCTTAACAATGTAGCAAAAGACTTAAACGAAGCTTTGAAAAAATCTTCCTTAAAAGAACGTCAAGATATTTATAATAAAATACAAAAAGATTGGGCTGACAAATACCCAATTATTTATTTAGTCAATGAAAATGTTTTGGTTGCGGCTCAAAAAAACTTAGCAAACTTTAAGCCTGCACCTATAATACCAACTTTAACTTGGAACTCAGAAGAGTTTTACTTAAAGCAATAATCAGATTGCTTAATGAGGTGGGATAATGTCTAAGGAGTGCCGGCAGTGCCATCGCTCTTTTTTAGATAAAGTTGTCAATTGTCCCTATGATGGATCCTTATTAGTACATAATCCTGAAACTTCTACAGATATATTTATTGATTTAATATTAGATAATAAATATCAAATAAAATCTAAAATTGGTGAAGGAAGCATTTGTAATATCTACCGTGCTTTAGTCCTAGAGTCTGGCTATCAATGTGCAATAAAAATCCTACGCCCCACTCTAGCTAAAGATGAAGCATCTATTACCCGATTTAAGTATGAAGTACGTGCTGCTCATAAAGTACAACACCCTAATGTAGTCCAACTATTAGACGCTAATATTTTAGGTACTGGCCCGATGTATATGGTAATGGAACTTCTAGAAGGTGTTACATTAAAACAAGAATTACAAAAAAGCGGCCCACTTGGACTAGAAAGAACCAAAACTATTGTTAGACAAATTTGCGAGGGCCTGCAAGCCGCTCATACAAAAGGAATTATTCACCGTGACCTTAAACCAGACAATATAATGCTAGTTAAACAAAATGATAACCCTAGTTTTGTTAAATTATTAGACTTTGGAATTGCTAAAGTTAATTGGGATAAATCTATTACAGCAGAATACTCGCCATCAAATATTGTTATGGGGACTCCTCGTTATATGTCACCAGAACAATGTAAAGGTCAACAAATAGATCTACGCTCTGATATTTATAGCTTAGGCATTATCATTTATGAATTATTATCTGGTATGCCTCCCTTTATAGACGCATCTCCACAAGCTCTATTAAATAAACATGCTCAAGAAACCGTGCCAAGCTTAAAGCGAAAACGTCCTAGTCTACCTAGTAGTGTAGAAAGGGCAATAATGCATGCACTAGAAAAAAGCCCCTTAAAACGACCCTTATCTGTTATTGAATTTGCTCAGGAATTTGAAGATGCAATTAATTTAGAACCTTCAATTTCTCCAGATATTTCTCGCGCTCCTGACTTAAAACAATTATTAAATAGTCAATCACCTAATTTAATACCTGTAGTTAAACAACAATCCAACAATTTTTCTATAGTAGAATACATTGAGCCAGAAAAATCACTTATTCCTAATCATTTTGCTTCAGAACAAATTAAGACAGAACTTAAAAATAATTGGCATTATTTAGTTATAGGGATAATTCTTTTAGTAATTGTTATTTTAATAATAGCGATTATTATATTGCTTATGTCTTAAATGAAATCTTCTTATAACTTAAGTATTTAATAGACTTATCTTATACTGCCTAGCCGACTACGAGCCAATAAGGATTTATGCTATTATCCAAGTTTTGAATTTCTTGCCTAATTTCTAAGTATCTTAAAATTGGTGGTAAAAAATGAGTTTTGCAAAAACAGTAACAGAAGCTGGACTACCAGCCGTAGCAACTACAATAGAAAAAGCACAGGAATATTTATTATCTAAACAATATCCTGATGGTTATTGGTGGGCTGAACTGGAGGCCAATGTAACTTTAACGGCTGAATATGTAATGTTGCATACTATTTTAGGAACAGCCGCCAACCGTCCTTTTCATAAAATAACCAAATATTTACTTAATCAACAACGAAATCATGGAGGTTGGGAACTTTTTTGGGGTGATGGTGGGGAGTTAAGCACTTCTGTTGAAGCTTATTTTGCTCTTAAATTATTAGGCGTTTCTACAAATCAACCAGAAATGAAGGCTGCACGAGATTTTATACTTGCACGGGGGGGAGTAACTAAAACCAGAATTTTTACAAAACTACATTTAGCTCTTTTTGGTGCATATGATTGGAAAGGCATTCCTACTTTGCCACCTTGGATAATGCTGCTACCTAATTGGTCGCCATTTACTATTTATGAAATGGCTAGTTGGGCGCGTAGCAGTACCGTCCCCCTACTTTTAGTTTGTGATAAAAAGCCTGTTTGGGCTGCACCTAATAGCAATGTAGATGAACTTTATGTTGGTGGTCGAGAAACAGCAGATCTTTGCTTGCCAACAGGGGATGCTCTTATTGGCAAAGTATTTGTCCAATTAGATAAAATCTTTAAGTTTTGTGAAAAAGTTGGCTTTGTACCTGGCCGCGCTCGTGCTTTAGAAATAGCAGAACGTTGGGTAATTGAACATCAAGAAACTAGTGGTGATTGGGCCGGAATTATCCCTGCTATGCTTAACTCTTTATTAGGTTTATATTCAATTGGTTATAGTCCTGATCATCCAATTATGGTTAAAGGGCTAGCATCAATTGATGATTTTGGAATTGAAACAGACGACGAATTCCACATTCAACCCTGCGTTTCTCCTGTTTGGGATACAGCTTTAACAGCCATCGCGCTTTGTGATAGCGGACTACCTCCTAATCATCCAGCACTAGTTAAAGCTGGTGAATGGTTAATTTCTAAACAAATTCTTCGTTCTGGAGATTGGGCAATTAAAAATAAAACTGGTAAACCTGGCGGATGGGCATTTGAATTTTATAATGATTATTACCCTGATGTAGATGACACCGCAGTTGTAATTATGGCACTTGAAAAAGTGCAGTTACCTGATGAAAAGAAAAAACGTGAGGTAATAGATTTAGCTACTCGTTGGGTGCTAAGTATGCAATGTAAACAAGGTGGTTGGGCAGCATTTGACATCAACAATGATTTAGACTTACTTAATCAAATCCCTTACGGGGACTTAAAGGCAATGATTGACCCTAACACAGCAGATTTAACTGGTAGAGTGTTAGAAATGCTTGGACGAACCCGCTATAAGACCGATCCAGCAATAATTAATCGTGCAATTAATTTTCTTAAAACCGAGCAAGAATCTGAAGGCTGTTGGTTTGGACGTTGGGGAGTAAATTATATTTATGGAACAAGCATTGTTTTAAGTGGGCTAGTAGCAATGGGTATAGACAACCGGGAAGCTTACGTAATGCGTGCTACTCAATGGCTAAATTCAGTACAAAATGAAGATGGAGGATGGGGAGAAACCTGTAATTCTTATGTTGACCGTAAATTAATGGGACAAGGCCCAAGTACCCCTTCACAAACAGGTTGGGCATTAATAGGTTTAATTGCTGGCGGTGAAGGTCGTTCGGAATGTGCGCGTCGTGGAATTGAATATTTAGTTAAAAAACAAAATTCTGATGGTAGTTGGCCCGAAGAAGAATTTACTGGCACAGGATTTCCTGGACATTTTTATATTAACTATCATTTTTATAGAAATCATTTCCCTTTAATGGCTTTAGGGAGATATTTCCATCATGCTTGAGACTTTAAAGTTACTTTGGGGAACGGTGTTACTACGTCCCTATGTTTTTACATTTTTTGCTGCTTATTTATTTCTAGCAATTACGGCTATAGGCTGGCGACGTACTGCACTTTTTAGCATAATTGCTTTTATCATCGCTTTTTTATGTGAGTATAGTTCAATTCATAATGGCTTTCCTTTTGGGCTTTACTACTACATTGAAACTACTTATAGCCAAGAGTTATGGATTGCTGGCGTTCCCTTTATGGATTCGCTTTCTTTTACTTTTCTTTCTTTTGTTGCTTATCAAATGGCTTTGCTACTTCGTTCACCTTTAATAGTGCGACGTGGTGATATTCAAATGGTTTTAACAAAAAAAATCACTAATTCTTGGACAACAAGCCTTCTAGCAGGCTTGTTAATGATGTATTTAGACATTGTTATTGATCCTGTTGCACTTCAGGGTGAAAAATGGTTCTTAGGTAAAATCTACTATTACCCAGAAGGTGGGGAATATTTTGGAGTGACAATTGCTAATTTTTTTGGTTGGTTTTTTGTTTGTGTAGCAATTTTAAGAATTTATTTATTTTTAGAAAAATGGTTAGGTGTTCAAGAAAAAACTCTTTATTACCCATTTAAGGGGCTTTGTCCTGCTGGTTTATATTTTGGAATTTTAGGCTTTAACCTAACTATGACATTTTTAATTAAAGAAATTACTATGGGTTGGGCTAGTGCGTTTATTTGCTTACTTTTAGCATTAGTTTTTGCTCAACATATTTCTGCTTGTGCAAGATTTATCCCCAACCCATCACTTAAAGATCATAAAAAAGATTATCCTAATAGCTCATTATTAACCATTTATCCTAATTTATTGAAGTAGAAGCTTTTTTAGCTTCATTAGTGGGTTTTAATACTTCAAATTTTTCACCTCTTAACCCTGCTAAAACGCTATTGCCTTTAGCATCAATTTTTAATTCTCCATAACGAGCCGTTTCATAATATTTTGCATGCCCTTCTTGAAAAAAGAATGATTCTGCACCTAGTTGCATCCTTGAAAAATACTTACTTACTTTAACCCGGTAATATAATAAATGCTCACCAGGATTTAAGGTTTCGCCTTTGTGAAACCTTAAAAATGTAGCTACATTATTTGTATCAATTTTAATAACTAAGTTACCTTCTCTAGGTACAGTTTTTAGTTCTTCATGTGTAAACTGACGAGATATTTCATAATCCAACACCATATAATCACCTTGAATTAAAGAGCGTGGGTCAACAGGTGCTAAACGAAGTAAAACTGTTTTTCCTGATGCTAAAACACCTTCTTTTTGTATTATCATTGCATTTACTACAAATAAAATGACTATTAATGCTGCTAAAGTTGACCAAAGTGCAGGACTACGAAAATTAATTGGTGAAGATGGAAAAATACTTAAAGTTCCTTTTTCTTCAGCCTTAAATTTAGACAAGTACCAACGCATTAATAAAAGTACTATTCCACTAGCCATTAAAATATAAGATTTTATATCTAAAGTTAGATCTAAATTATAATAATAAATAGTAATAAAAACTGGGAAGAAAGCTATTGCTAAAGCTATTAAAATATAATCTCGTAAACTATACCCTAAAATCATAAGCCATAAAGCAGCTAGTAACCCAGGAGTAGAAATAAAACCTAAAATTAAAGTTGCTATTACTCCAAATAAAATAGGCTGTTGTTTTAATCGTTCTAAGCTGCCTAAAGCCCATTGATAAAGCCAAAGCAGCGCGACAGAAAACATAATTTTGGCAATTAACCAGTCAAAACTAATCCAATTATTGTAACGAAATAACAGTCTTATAGGCTCACCAATTAAAATTAATAGCAAAGTTGAGGGTATTGCTACAGCAAAAGCATAAGCCAATGGGCGAAAATCAGATTTTATTTTTGCATTAGTAAAAAGTATTGCTACTACAATAATTTCTACAAGTATTAATATATGAAACATCCAATAAAACTTTTCATCATATACCCAAAAAATTATAAAAGCTATTGCTGATAAAGGAGATAAAAAGCGATGTAAAACATCTTTATAAAGAGGATATAAAACTACTGATAAAACTATCATTGAAATTACTGCGGCTAACGCATCATTAAAAATATCTGCTAACGCATAACAAAACATTATATGGCCCGCTACGCTTAGAGCTAGAGCTAGTTGTACAGGAAATGTTTGACTAGCTTTTCTGCGTAAGAAAACTGCTGTCATAATCCATATAATGCCCATTACTAAAGCAGATTCAGCAGATTTCACTAACTCGGCTATAAATATAGCTAATAGGAAGAAAATTGATGCTATCCAAGCTCCAAACACCATCATTAAACGGATATACCAGGCAGATGTAGCTTTTTGCCATAAATTTGAATTGTTTATTGCCTCCAGTTGTTCATTGCTAAGGAAAGCTTGTTTATTTAATTGTTGGAGCAAATTTTTTAATGTAATTTTAATTTCCATAAATAGCTTCTTTCTCCATTGCTTTACCAATGTTGCGTAAAACAAAAGTTGCTAGACTAACTACAGCCAAAACAATTAATCCAAAACCTAACACTATTATTGCATCGTTGTTTACCTCAAAAATAGCCTTGCCAATAAAAGTTAAAATTACTGAGCAAATACTTAATGCAACCATAGTAAGAGAAAAAAGATCTTTAGAATAATAGCGGCAGTAATAGCTAGTTAAGCCTAATAAAATAACTAGTAAAAGAGGTGCAATAGCTGTCCAATAAGTAGTTTCTTGGGGTATTTCTATAATAAGTGCAGCAGTAAAAGAAGTAAGAAAGAAAAGAGTTGCACCTAATATAACCCAACGTAGCCAGGGGGCTGAAATCCATTTTAGTTTTTTATAGTTTCCATATTCTCTAAGAATTAAAGCAAATATATTTAAAAAGCCTAAAGTGCTAACTAATTGATGTTCTTTATCGGTCGCAGTTTGATTAAAAAATAAAATTACTGCTATATTAAGTAATAATAAGTATATTAGCCATAATCCCCCAAATTTAGCTAGTATAACCCAAAGAGTTATTAACAAAGCCCAGCCAACAAAAAGTTGGTAAGCATCGGCTCCAGTTTGATAAATTTGTCCATAAACAGCTAATAAAACTCCTACAAAGATTGATGCGGCTAAAAGACAAACTTTTCCAACTAAGTTATCCAGACCTTTTATTAAAGTAGCCGTTAGAGAAGCTACCATTACGCTTTGAATTAAGCCTAACTTTAAGAAAGCTGGCATTGAAGCCCAGTTAAAAGCAAAGAAAAATATTATGCCTGCAAGAATTAATGCAGCACTAAAGAGCAAAAGCATTCTATCTGCCCAGGTTTGCCACATTATTTTAGGTGGATTTAATAGTTTTATAGCTTCTTTTCTTGCTTGTTCGTCTAAGTAATTAGCACTATAAAGATCTTGGATTAATGAAGCATCTGCTTTTTTATCTAAATTGCTAGGATCATTACTCATAAATTTATCTTTCTTAAGGCCAAAATAGATCGATTTATCCCAATTTATTGTTGCAAAACTTATAACATTTTTTCTTAGCAATATTTTAGAAAAATATTACAGTTTTTTTAGTGTCACAAATGAAAAATTGACTTTGTGTTTCTGCCTAAGATGTTTAATATTATAGATATCGTTAATGTGCAAAGTTCCTCATAGATGCAAGAAAAAATCCACATCAAGTAGCATTTACACCTTCAAAATCAAGACTTATTGGCTCGGCACAAAATTTGCTGAAATTAAATAATAGCTCTAAATAGGAGGTGAGTTATGAGAATAGATGCAAGAAAGAAAATTGGGGACATAATATATGAAAACCCAACAGCCAACCAAATTCTAAAGAATTTAGGTATTGACTCTTTTCATAATAGTCATCGTTCGCTTTGGGATGTTTGTACAAATGCTGGGATTCCTGTTAGTAAGGCTGTTGAACAGCTAAAATTAGCAGAAGAAACTGGACGACAAACTAGAAAATTTACTAATAATAAAGCTATCTAAGTTTGCCAAGTTGAAAGGTTGTTAATTATAATCTGTCAGCCAATTATCTTAGAAAAAATAGCAGGTAAAAATGACAATAGAATCTCAGGATCAAATACAAACAGGTAAGCGTCGGGTTATTAATAACATCCTTTGTCCAACAAATCTTAGTCCAACCTCAGATGAGGCTCTGCGTTACGGCGTAGCTTTTGCTCGTGCCTATAACGCAAAGCTCTATCTTTGTTATGTAGCAGAAGATTCTAAGCTAATGCCTCTTGAGGAGGTTAATAAGTTTTTTGTTGATTCTATTGCTCCATATATCAGCGAGACAGACGTTCCCTGGCTTAATTGGGAAGGGATAATTTCAAATGGAGAGCCAGAGCAAGTAATTATTGAGACAGCAAAAGAAAAACAAGTAGATTTAATTGTTATGCGTTCTCGTCGCCGCCCTTATGCTGCAATGCTTTTAGGCTCTACAACTGAAGCTATTTGTCATACAGCACCTTGCCCTGTTTTAGTTACTCATCAAGAAGAGCGTGAATGGGTAGATGTATCTAGTCAAGAAATAGGCTTAAAAAAAGTATTAGTAGCTTATGATTTTTCTTCACACGCTGATTTAGCCTTAGATTATGGCCTTTCCTTAGCACAAGAATTTCAAACAGAATTACATTTAATGAATATTTTGCCTGATAAAACAGATAAATCTGAGCCTATTGATTATAGTAATGAGCTTGCTTACTTGCGTAATTTGATCCCTTCGGAAGTTGAACTTTGGTCTAAATTAATACCTGTAATTGTTACAGGGCAACCTTATCAGCAAATTCTTAGTTATGCTCAAGAAAACAATATTGATTTAATTGCTATGGGAGCGCGAGGAAAAGAAGCTAATAATATTTGGTCATTATTTGGTTCAAATGTTGATAGAGTTTTGCGCCAAGCAAGTTGTCCTGTATTAGTTGCACATTTACCAATAAATGAAACCGAAGAAAATTAAGTGTTAGTTATTACAGTGTAAATTAAATATTCTGATATTTTAATCTTAAGCCCAGCGGGGCGATAGATATGTAGTGCAGGGTTTTAACCCTACGTATTATTTAGTTTACGGTGTAGTTATTCTTAAACCATAACTAATTGGGATTTTTCTTCTTTTACTAATTTATGGCTTTCAACTGCAAAACGACCAATAACATTTTGTAATAGGTCGCTTTGTTTAGCTAATTGTTGGCCGCTAGTAGCTAAATCTTGTGAGCTAGAAGCATTTTGAACAATTAGTTCTCTTAACATTTCTACAGCTTTAGCAACTTGTTTTGCACCTACAGATTGCTCTTGCCCTGCTGCATTAATTTCTTGCATTAGTTCTCTTAGTTTTATTGTTGCTTGAGCAATTTGTTCTGAAGCAGCATTTTGTTGCTCAGTAGCATTAACAATATTTTGAGAATATTGGCAAACTTCTGTTACTGTTTTTTCAATTCTTTTTAGTGCTGTCGTTACTTCTTGACCTTGACCTAATAATTGAGAAGCAATTTCTGTGCTTTTATCCATATCTTCAGTTGCTTTAAGAGCTTCTCCTTGAATACCTTTAATAATTTGGTCTATTTCTCTAGTGCTTTTTGCACTACGTTCAGCTAGTTTACGAACTTCTTCAGCAACTACTGCAAACCCTAACCCATGCTCACCTGCTCTAGCTGCTTCAATAGCAGCATTTAGAGAAAGTAAATTGGTTTGATCAGCTAAATAACCAATTAAATCTGCAATTTTACCTATATCTTCTGTACGCTTTTCTAAAGCTTTAATTGTTTCTGCTGTGCGGTTTATGCTCGCATTTATTTTTACAATACCTTCGCTGCTATTAGCCATTGCCCCTACGCCTATGGCTACTTCCTTACTAGATTTTTCTGCAATAGCAAACATTTTCTTTGCCATTTCTGCTACTTCTTCAATAGAGACAATCATTTGCTCAATACGGTGGCTAGTTTCAGTAACAAACTCTAATTGCGTTTGTGTACTATTAACTACATTTTCAATATTTACACTCATTTGGTGCATAGCAGCAGAGGTTTCTTCAATAGATGATGATGCCATATCATTCATCCTGGAAGTTTGTTCTGATGCTGCTGCCATTTGACTACTTGCTTGTGAAAGCTGGTCAGAGGTTTTACGTAAATCACCTATAGCTGTTTGTAAGGTTTCTATCATAGTGCTAAAAGCTGTTCCAAAACTGTCAACTTGTGAAAGAGGTTTGACTTGAACAGTTAAATTGCCACTAGCAATTTTAATAGCTGTTACTCCCATTTCACGAATATATTCATAAAAACTATTTAATGAGCGGCTTAACTCTCCTATTTCATCATTTCTTTCATTATAACGATAGTTATCTACTAAATCGCCTTTAGCAGCACGTTTTAAGAGTGATGCTAGACGAACAATTGGAACAGTAATTGTGCGATTAAGAAAAGCTGCCATTAGTAAACATACTAAACTAAAGACTAAAGAGGCTACTAGAACTACCCATTTACTTAAATTTCTATTACTGATTGCAGATTGTGATAAATTAGTTCTTTGAGTAATAGATAATGCAATAATGTTTTCTACTAGGGTTTCTTGCTGCTTATATATGGGTAAGTATTCTTGTTGAAAAATTTGTTTTGCTGCCTCAAGATCAGGTTTTTGAATTGTAGGTATCAGCTTTTCTTTAATTATGTCAGCCGATTTATTTTCTAGGTCATTTAAGTCTTTTAATAAACTACCAAATTCTGGGGTTAGGGCAAACTGCTTTAATTCTGCTAAATTAGTAAAAATTCTTTGTATAGCGTTGCTTTGTCTTTCTAGTTCTGTGGTTGCAGTTGGATTTAACATTAAACTATGAATAGCATCATTAGTGTTTACTATTTGATACTTAACTTCTTTCATTTTTTGTTCAAGTGCAAAATTTACAGAAATAATCTTTTCTAAATTTTGACTTACTCCTACTAGTAGGTTTAGTAGAGTAAAAACTACTGTAACACCAAGGATCAAAACTACTATAAAAGCACCAAAAAGTTTTAGTCTAATGTCAAGTTTCATAATTTTTACCTAGAAAACAAAAGTTTTACTATTTCAAAAATTTTACAAAAGTC
The DNA here is from genome assembly GCA_016713405.1 of Blastocatellia bacterium. Classification (NCBI taxonomy): domain Bacteria; kingdom Pseudomonadati; phylum Acidobacteriota; class Blastocatellia; species Blastocatellia bacterium. The sequence continues at coordinate 223,642 of JADJPF010000022.1, read as the reverse complement.
TATTTATGAAGAAATTAGTATGCCATTCATTAATTTATTTTTACTGTTGTAGGACTTTAAGTTAAGCAAAAATAGACGATTAATTAAGGAAATGCAAGTGTTCATTTTTGAACATTAAAGTTCAGAATCGAACAATAAATAAATTCTTGTGTACTAATTTTGAAGCTTTAAGCATTTGATAGTTTTTAAATAAAATAATACTTGTAATTTATTCATAATGAATAAATTACAAGTATTAGACTTGATAAAAAATTATTTTATAGTGGAACTTCTATTTCTCGAACAGAGATGCTATATTCTATGCCGTCCAGGGTTAGAGTATTATTTTCTCTGGATGTAAATTCATCAAACCATTTTTTACCCAGCATAATAGCAAATTTCGTTTTTTGCATATCATTTCTAAGTCTGATTAGTTCAACTTTTAGTTTTATTACATTTTCATCTAACCATTTTAATTGCTCTTCTTCTGATAGATTAGCAGCATTGGCTTGATAAAACTCTAAGCCTTTTTTAATTAAAAGACCAGGTGCATTAATAGCTTTACCATCTTTAAGTTTGGTGCGAATTTCATCAACTTTAGGAAGTGAGGAATGTTTAGCAATTTTTATTTCAAATTCTTTAGCAATATATTTATCGGTCGCTTCTTGTTTTTCTGTAGGTGGAGCATAACCATTTCGCCCAATACCGTTAGTTTCTAAAAAAGCTTCTTGTTCTGGGGTGTAGGGTGTTTTTTGTAGCTTAGTTCCTTCTGGGTCAAGTTCATTTTTAAGGAAGTTTAATACTTTGATTTTAGCTTCTAACTCTAATTCTTGATATGACTTACGGCAAATATCTGTTGCTGAAGTCCTACCATTGGCAATAGCTCGGTTCATTACAGGAATTCTATCTAATTGAAGAGAGTAAATTTTATTTGAATCTGAGTAGGTTTCTTCAAGATCAATTACTCCTTCTGCTTTTAATCTATTAAAAGAGTTTTCAGACATAGAAACAGGTAAAACTAAAATATTAAGAAAACCATCTCTTACTAAAGAATAATTTCTATAAATCCAGGTGCGAAATATTTGTTCAAAACCATGTTCTTGATAGCCTTCCTTTAATTCTACTGCTCCATTTATCTTAGCTCTGATAGATAAATTTAATTTTGTGCTATTCCAAGTTAGTCCATCTAGTGGGCATTTGACATTTTCTTCTGCCACAAATTTTGGATAGCCTTCTTTTGTCTTGGTAGGGATTCCAATACGTTTATAGTTAAAATCTTCATGGTAGGGGTAGAAATAAGCTTCTTTGTCTTCCATTAAAAGTTCCAACATATCTAAAAGACAAAATGCGTCTGCTGCTGGCAAAAATTTAGTATCACGCCCTTGAGAAAATCTTTCTGTTGTATTGCTAATAGCATTTTGAATGCTAGCTTCGACTTTTCCATATTCAGCATTAGTAAAAGCGTTATTAACACCACTGATAAAAGCTTTATCTCCTAAACAAGCTAGAATATCTAATGCAAGTTCTGTTTTAGTTTTTTGAGTTAAAATCATTGCAGCAGCATAAGCCGCTTTAACAAAGCTTTCCGTCTCTGTATCTTCACCTCTAACATTCTTATCTGTTAAAACTACTTCTGTACCTTTTAAGTAAGTATCTGAAAGTACATAAATTCTATTATCAGAGTCTTTTTTAGGAGAGTACCGAATTTGTTGAGAGTCATTTGGTTGATAAATATTAACAGCGTTTCCTGTTACACTAAAAATTACACCTAAAGAAGATGGGCTAATAAGATCTACCATTTGTTTAAGGTCTTTTTCTCTAGCATCAACTAAAAAGCTCTCCATTGAAACGTTAAAAGAAGGTAGATCTTTAGAATGGCATAACATTCCACCAAAGCGTTCTGCCATATCACTCATTAATTCTTTGTTATAATAATCACCATAACCTACTAATAAGACTGAAGATAAAGATGCTTCTATATTGCTAATAGCTTTTTGAATATTAGCTACTTCCTTTTTATAATTGCTCACAACTGGATAACCATCAGTAAAGAAACATAGTGCAAAATTAGGGCTAATTGCTGCTAAATCATTAATTACATTTTCTGTATCAAGTAGAATTTCTGAAAAACAAGTACAACCAAGTGTAGTTTTATTATTATTAATTGTATCTGCAACTATTTTGTAATCTCTTTCTTCTGTAACTCGAAAACCTTTAAGGATAAATCTAAATTCTCCTTCACTGCTAAACCAACCTAAAGTAATTGTATCGCCTACTGGAATAGTTTGAGCGCGGACGATTAAATCATCTGCTAATCCAGAAAGCAAATAGTACATTGAACCACTTCGATCATAGATCCAAATATGGTTTAAGGTATCTTTCTTAGTAGTTTTTTCTTGTTGTGGAACAATTTGTTCATATAAATAAAGATTATCTTTTATTTTTAAGTATCGCATCAAAATCCTCCCTCAAAATAGAGATCTTCAGTCTATATAGATTAAGGTTAAACTAGGCGAGAATATACGAAATACAAGCGAAAAGTCAAGCCTAATTTAAGATAAAATATAAAAATTTTTAGCTAGGTTCTTCAGAAACTTTAACTAATAATTTCCCTTGGTTAGAACCATCAAAAAGCTTGTTAATTGCTTGAGGAGCTTTTTCTAGTCCTTCTACAATATCTACTTTATACTTAAGCTTACCACTAATAAACCATTTACCAAGATCATTATTAGCTTCTTGGGCGCGGTCTAAATAATCAATAACAATAAAACCTTGTACTTTAGCACTTTTAATTAAGACATTAGGAAAGTAATAAGGGCCTGGTGCAGGCTTTTCCACATTATAGCCAGAAATTAAGCCACAAAGAGAAATGCGAGCAAATTTATTAATTTGTGCTAGCACTGCATCTAAAATTTGCCCTCCAACATTGTCAAAATAAATATCTATACCTTTTGGACAAAGTTCTTTAAGGCGGTTAAAAACGTTTTCTGTCTTATAGTTTATGGCTGCATCAAAACCTAATTCTTCTTTAATCCATTGACATTTCTCATCACTTCCAGCAATGCCAACTACATAACAGCCCTTTATTTTTCCAATTTGCCCTACAAGCGATCCAACAGCACCAGCAGCAGCAGAAACAACTAGAGTTTCCCCTGGTTTAGGATTAGCGATGTCTAAAAGCCCAAAATATGCTGTATAGCCAATGTGTCCAAAAAGCCCTAAATAAGCTGTAAGTGGTATAGGTAATCCTTTTGGAATTATGGTTAAAGTTTTTCCATCCAAAGCAGCATAATCTTGCCAACCTATCATGGCTTGGACTAAATCCCCTTTTTGAAAATTACTATCTTGAGATTCTTCTACAACGCCTAAAGCCATACCCCTCATTACTTCACCTATTCCTACAGCAGGCATATAACTATCTTGCTCATTCATCCAGATTCGATTAGCAGGGTCTAAAGATAAATAAATATTTCTTACCAACACTTCACCTTCTTTTAGTGTGGGTAAAGCTTCTTTTCTCCATTCAAAATCTGAATCCTTTACTAAACCTACGGGCCTGGAAGTTAGCCGCCATTGACGATTAATGTTTGTCATACAAAAGCTCCTTAAATTTTTAATTAAAACAATAAGTTATTGAGTTACTTACAAATATTGCTATCAAATTATTAATAATTCTTAGTATGGTTATTTAACATAAGATATAAAAATTTTCATACCTAAACACCATTTATTAACCGCCCTTATTGATTTGTTATTGATTTTTATTTTAGATAACCCAACTATATTATCGGACTAAAGCTCTTTCGATCAATAAAATAATTAATATAACTATAGTTTATTATGCTACAGTGGTTTATTTTATAGCCAAAGTAATAAATTGATAATTATTTTAATATTTACTATAGTTTATCTTGCCACTGTAGTTTATTCCACAGTAGCCAAATGCACTTCACTAGAATAAAAAACTACTGTAGCATAATAAAAAATTTCAGATTTAAGGCTTAATACATGAAGAAAAATAAAGCTCGAACCATTGCAGTAATGAACCATAAAGGCGGCTCAGGTAAATCTACAACAGCCGTTTCTTTAGCTCATTTTCTTGCACAAGAAAAATATCGGGTAGCAATTATTGATTGTGATCCACAAGGAAATATTTCTAGCTTAGTAGGGTTAAAGTTAGATAGGGATAATAGCCCTACACTTTATGATATTTTGATTTCAGAATTTCCTATTAGCCAAGTAGTACAAAAAATAAGACAAGGCTTTGACATTATTCCTTCTAATAAAAAATTAGCTATGGCAGAAATGCAAATGCATGCTTTTCCAGCACGCGAATGGACACTTGAACGACAGTTTCATAATTTTGCCTCTGATTATGATTTTGTTTTTTTGGACTGTGGGCCTTCACTTTCTTTAATGGTGCAAAATGTTCTTTGTTATGCTGATGAACTACTAGTTCCCTGTGCTGCTGATACGCTTTCTGTTCAAGGTGTAGCACATGCGTTTGAATCCATAGAACATACAGAAAAATTTTTCCGTCGCCATCCTCTTATTCTTGGCATTGTACCAACTTTTCAAAATAATGTTACAAGTGTGGCTAAAGTTGTAGTTGATTATTTAGTAGAAACTTATGGACAACTAGTGCTTCCACCTGTGCGCCTTGATACTAAAGTAACTCGTGCCGCGGCTCAAGGTGAAACAATACTAGAATATAGCTCTCGTTCTCGTGCAGCAGAGGACTATAAAAGTCTAGCTCTTAAAATTGCTCAAACTTCACCTCAGGAGGTACTCTCAATTGGCTCGCAAGCAAACAGACAAGTTGGATAAGAAAAAACTCTTTTTTGGTGAACACCTGGAAATAAAACCTGCTTTTATGCAGCGTCCTAAATCTATGGAAGAAGTTATGGCAGAAGCTTTTTCCAAAACTAATAATTTAAAGCCTGATTCTAATACTACTGTAGAACAGCCCTCTACCGTGGAAGATTCAGCAAATTTAGATAGCGCAGCAATAGAAACTACTGTAGATCTTAATTCTACTATAGCATCTACTACCATAGAAAATTTAAGTTTAGATAAGGATGAGCAAATAAAAACTACTGTGGATTCTGTTACTACCATAGCATCAGTGCCTACTGTAGAATCTGTTCTTTCCTTAAAAGATAATGTGCCGTTATCAGACGAAGAGAAATTATCTATATTAGTTTCTGCTACTGTAGTTAATACTGCTACTGTAGCAGAACAAGTAAATAATATAGTAACTGTTCAAGAAACCAAAATTGCCACTGTAGTTGACAATGCTACTGTAGCAGAAATTAACATAAATTTAGAAGAAATTCCTCAACGTTTAAGAACAGATGTAGCAATGTTAAAACGCTTAGTTTTAGTTAATTGGCAAGCTCTTCCAGAAGAAGAAAATATTTCCTCAAACTATTGGTATGCTTATGCTCAAGCCTGGCATTGGATAGAAGATAATGTAATAACTCATTTGGATAAAGATTCAAAACTAACTCTTAGGCATTGTTATAGAAAAGCTTTTGGAGATCCTACAGCAAAAGGAAAGTTTTTTGCAGGCCAGTCGCTTTTAGCCCAAGAAGTTGGCTTAAGCAAAAGACGTATTCAAGATGTGTTAGAGATATTTAATTTACTTGGTTGGGTACGTAAAACAGCACATCATAATCGTGGTGGCTATAAAGGCACAGATTATCAAATGTATTTGCCTGAGATAGTTATAAATTATTTTAAGCTATAGTATATGGTGCTAGAGTGGAATAAAATACAAAACTTATTCCACTCTAGCATATAAAACTACCGTAGAACTAATTTACAACAGTAGTTCCTGTAGCTGACATAATTCCTTGATTAGGGCCAGCAAAACTTCCTATTGTTACTTTAGCCTTGATTCTATGAGTTTCTATGTTTTGGTCTTGAAAAACTACTTTAGGATCTTCTCCAGAAAATTTTATTATCAACTGATAGCCAGCATTTGGAAAAGGATCTTCAGGCATTTCTTTATAAGCTAAATCCACTAGTATTTTATCTTTTTCTCCTAAATCATAAATAGCTAACATTTGAGCATTAGATAAACTTAAATCTAAACTAATTTCCTTATTTTCACTTTTTTCAATCAAAGCAATTAATTTTTTCTTATTTTCTATACTCTCTATTGAACCAATAAAAGAGTTTTCTGCTCCTACTTCACTAGTTTTTTTACTATCTATATTACTTATTGGAAATGCGCTAGGGGTTGGACTAGAAATACTAGGAGTAGTACTAGATTCTTTACCAATACAAGCAAATGAGCATACAAGTAGTAATAAAACTGTAGGCAACTGATATTTCATAGATTATTTTCTCCTAAATCAGTTAGATTTTTCTACCATTATTAATAGACAATTTTTTAACTATTAAAAAATAATGTTTCATAAAAAACAAAAAAATATTTTTAGCAAAAATTTTCAAAAAATTACTAATACAAGGTATCCAAGAAAAATAAGTTATGCTATTATTTTCTGAGAATTTGGATAGATATTTGAGTGTAAAAACCGTAACATATTTTAATAAAATTATAAAAGAAAACCTTCCTACCAATGTAGGACAGTAAGGCCGCTTAAAATCCATATATCCATACACCTCATCTATCCTTAAGCATCAAACTTACCTTATAAAAAAGTAAGCTGTTTTGTCTAATTTTTTTTAGACAAAACAAATATATTCCTATCTAAATTAAGATTTAAATAAAGATTTAAGGAGATTTTATGTCTGTTCGGGATGTGAATTTAAGGTCAGGCGAAGCTATAGAAACTTTACGCAATCAACTAGAAGAAACTTCTAAACCAACACCCAGCACTACACCCCAAGCACAACCAGAAAATTTTCAACAAGTAGCAGATCCTAATCGTAGCAACCGTTTATCATCACAATTTACAAGAGGAAAACTAAGTGTTGGTAATAGCTTTATTCAAAAGCAATTATCCTCACAACTTGCTCAACGGGCTTCATTAAACCAACCTACTAGCTATACTCGTGAAAATTTAACTCAGTATATGAAAAACATTTCTGGAGCCGCCCAACAAACTAGCGCGCTTCGTCAAGTTCAAACCGAGCAATCTCTTAGCACTGTAAAAAATACCGTTGATTTTGGTAGCGATATTGATAAATTACAAGCAGGTAAAGTCTTAGCCTCTACAGATTCTGCACTTCAACAAACACAAGTGTTAAGCCAAATAAATAAAGTGCTTGATTCATTTAATGAAGTAGTAGCTTCAATGAAGCAAACAGTTGATTCTCTTGCTCAACCAAGCACCACAAATGCCGCTGCTGCTCTTGGCGCAGTAGAAGCTAGAACCCGCTTATTAGATATGGGCTTTTCACAAACCACTACTAAAAAGCTTTCTGACCAATCTGCAACAAAATTAGCTGGTTTAGATAGTGGGATATTAACTGAAGTAGCAAAGAAAAATCTTACAATTGAACAAGAATTTGCTCAAAAAATAGATTCTCTTCCCTCAGATTCTTATAACAAACTTCGTAGCTTGCCAGGTGTAGAACAAAGCCGCATTTCTAATTTAAGTTTGGATCAAATGGTAGCAGAGCTAAGCAAGTCAACTCCTACACCAACCCCTGGCCCAACTCCTAGTGATGCTAGCGCAGCACGTACCCGATTACAAGAACTAGGGTTTTCTCTGACTACAATTAAAAAATTGCCAGACACTACTGCTATTAGATTAACTCAAATGGATGAGTCACTAATAAGAAATACTGGCAAGAAAAACATGACTATTGAGCAAGAATTTGCCAAAAAGTTGGCGACCTGCCCCAAGCAGAATTTGATACATTAAGAGCTTTATCTGGTGATGAGCAAACCCGAGTTACTGGCTTAAGCTTTGATCAAATGTTACAAGAGTTAAAGAAAACTAAACCTACCGATATTCCCGGCATGGAAGAAGTTAAACTCTTCCCAATGCCAGACTCTTCAGCCGCTCCAATAGTTGAATCCATAAACCGCGCTCAGGATAGCGTTGATGTTTCTATTTATCTCTTTACTGAACCTAAAGTCATGGATGCTCTTAAACAAGCTGCTGCTCGTGGTGTTAAGGTTCGTGTAATGTTAGAACCTCAAGTAGTAGGTATTAAAGATGCAAATAAACCTACTGAAGATCAACTTCGTGCTGCTGGAATTGAAGTAAAAACTACTCCAGAAATCTTTAGCGCAGGTAACAAAGTTGACCATGCTAAATTTATTGTTGTAGATAAAAAAGAACTCCTATTTGGTACAGGTAATTTAGTAAAAAGCGGTTTAGGTGAAGGTGATCCTAATTTTCATAACCGTGATTTCTGGGTTAGAGATACACGCGCTCAATCTGTTAGTGAAGCAAGTCAGCTATTTGATGCTGATTGGGATCGTCGAGACTCTACAAGTATAGATTTTAAGAATTTAGTAGTAACTCCTGATAATGCTAGCCAAAAACTTTTTGACTTTATTGATAATGCTAAAGAAAAACTTTATGTCTATAACCAAAGCTTAACAGACCAGCCAATGATTGACCGTATCATTGCAGCCAAACAACGTGGTGTAGATGTTAAAGTAATGGTCAATGCTCCTCGTGGAAGTACAGATAAAGTTATTCAAACTAAAGCTAAATTAGAAGCAGCCGGTATTGATGTTGCTTACTATCGTCAATATGAAACCTTACACGCTAAGGCAATGATTGCTGATAATAAGGCTTATATTGGTTCTCAAAACTTTACTAGCGGTGGTCTTTATAATAATAGAGAATTTGGTCAAATTGTTGACACTCCTAGTGTAGTAAAAGACCTAGAAAATATCTTTATTAAAGATCTAAAGACTACAGGTATTATTGCTGGTGATATTACTCAAGAAGCTGAAAAAGTCCGTATTCATAGAATGCCTGACTCTACTAGCAAACCTCTTATTGATGCTATCAATAGTGCAACCAAGACTGTAGATTTAGAAGTTTACCTACTTACAGATATTGGTGTAACAGAAGCATTAAAAGCCGCTGCTAAACGTGGTGTTCAAGTTCGGGTAATGCTTGAGCCTAAACCAGTTGGTGAATATAACAACTTTGAAGAAAAAGCTACTGAGCTTCGTGCTGCTGGTGTAGATGTAAGAGAAACTCCACCAGAATTTAATACCAACATGAATGTTGATCACGCCAAGTTTATGATCATTGATAACCGGGATATGCTCTTTGGCACAGGTAATCTTACTAAAGGTGGCTTGGGTGAAGGTGCTAAACCTGAATGGAATAATATTGATTTTTGGGTAGAAGATACCCGCGCAGAAGCTGTTAAGGAAGGTGCAACACTCTTTGAGCGTGACTGGAACCGTCAAAGCACTTCTGATATTACCTTTAAGCATTTAGTCTTAACTCCAGATAATGCTAATTCTCGTATTGGAGACTTAATTGACTCAGCAAAAGATCGTCTCTATGTCTATAACCAAACTCTTACAGATCAAGCACTTATAGATAAACTAATTGCTGCTAAAGAACGTGGTGTAGATGTTCGTGTACTAGTGGGTAAAGTAGAAACTACCCCTGAACGCCCAATTCAACCAAATCAAAAGGCTGTTGATCAACTAAGTGCAGTTGGTATAAAAGCTGATTTTATGTCTCGTAACTACCTACATGCTAAAGGAATTATTGCTGATGATAAGACCTTTATTGGTTCACAAAACTTTACTGGTGGCGGTTTAATTAGAAACCGCGAAGTAGGACAAATTTTTGATGATCCAAAGATTGCTGCTCAAATGGCACAAACCTTCTTAGCTGATGAAGTAGCTCGTACCCCTGTAGATATGGATGCAGAACAAAATGGGGTTAAAGGTCTATTCTTACTCCAACCAGGTGTTTACCAAGGTGGCGCACCTAGCACAGCACCTGTTGCAAAAGATGGCCCTCCAGCAGATCCATTTAATTGGGTTAAAAACAATCGTCAAATTGGTATTGAAATTGACTTACGTGAACCCAATGAAGTTGGCACAACTGAAACTGACGCTCGTGCAGCAGGATTACAATATATAAATATTCCTCTTTCAGATGCTAGCACTCCAACAGCTAACCAAATTAATCAACTATTCTCAGTAGTTGATAATGCAAGAAAAGCCCAACAAGCTGATCCAAACAGTGCTAATGGTGTTTATATTCATGACAGCAGTTCAAGTAAATATCGCTCAGGTATTATGTCATCTCTACTACAAATTAGAGCAGGCGTTGCACCAGATACAGCGGTTGCTGCGGCTAAAATTAGAGGTATGGCACCAGACTTTGTAGCTAAAAATGGTAATAAAGCTTCAGAACAAATTGATTTTATTACCAAATATGGCGATGCTTACCAAAAACTTGGTATCCAAGCCGGTAGCCCTCAAGAACAAAAATTTAACACTTCATTTACAACCCTTTGGGCTAATAATAAAACTGCTAGTCGTGCAGACTTTGCAAAAGTTTTTGAAGCTCAATGGAACCGCTAGGACAAATCCTTGTCCATTTGTAAAATTTTAATGTCCATTTGTGCCAGTTGCTTTTCTTGCAACTGGCATTTTACTTTTTTCTATGATTCTGATTAAGATAACCAACAAAAAGCTTAAGGAGCAAATTCAATGAGTAGTCCACCTATTGCTAGTCAAATATTTTTCTATATAAAACGTGACCTTGGGGAAGCTGTCTATGGCTTTGAAACTTCAGAAGGCTTAACTGTACCTATATTTAGCTCTATGGAACTAGCACGAGGTTTTTTAGAATTTGCTCGTGTACGCGGTCATGGTGTTGCAATGATTGCTCCTACACAAATTTCTGTCTTTGCTGATGGCTGTAAAGGTGCTGGAGCTAAATTTTTACAACTTGACCCACAAACCGATGTCTTAAAATCGGCAAGAGCAAAAAATATTCTTTTAACTGATAAAAAAGCATAGAAGGAAATACTTAAATCTATTTGGGCAGCTTGGAAAAGATTTGCATATATCTTGGGCAAAATTCAAACAACCATTTTGCTCACTCTAATCTATTTTTTAATTATCCCTTTTTTCTCTCTAATACGCTTAAAAGATCCTCTCTCAAAACGCTTAGAAGGCTCTTCTTACTGGCAAGATTTCAAAAAACAGCCTACCACCTTAGAACAGTTTCAAAAAATGTTCTGAGGGGATTTATAGCTCATTTTAGCTATAAATCAAATTTTAATTCTTCTCGCAAATAATAACCTCTACACCATCCACATATCCCAACAAAAGCTTCTAGCTCTGAACGTGGCACAAGACGTTCACATTCTGGGCATTTTTCATAGGCAGACTCATAGCCTGGTACTTTTTCATATTCCTTTAGCAGATTGGAAAAAAAACGATTCTTAAAATCATCATCTCTGTTGCTCATAATCACCCCTACTTGGCAACTCCTAAAATTTCATTTACTAAATCATTATTGTAAGTGACATTATCTCGAATACAAGCTTGTTTAATGCTTTCTAGCAGGTCTGACAAAAGTGCGCGGCCACCTACACGACTTTGGCGCACTTGTTCAACTATTCTTTCTAATTTGCGTCTTTGTGATGCACGGGTTTGTTGCTGTTCTTGAGTAGCCTTGTCTATAGCTTTGCCAAAATAAGCAAACGAGCCTATAGGCTCAACACTTCGTTCAAAAATCTGTTTCATATACACAAGTATGTTTTCTTGTCCAAGATGGGCGATTTTTCTATAAGCTGTTAGGTCAGCTAAAGTTGGACGGTTTCCAGTTAACTCTTGATAAATCATCATCACCTGCTTTTCGAGATGATCTTTTTTATTTCTAAGATCATGATCATGATCTTTCATGTAGCTCTGTGGTAGCTGGCTCTGTGTGAGCCGGCTGTCTGATAGCTGGCTCTGTGTGAGCCGGCTAGAATTATTATTATTAACTTCAAGAGGTATTTTACTGGTGTTATTACTAGTTTCTTCATCATTAAGAATACCTGGTATAACAGGACAAAAATATGAACCTCTAGCTGAACCTCCAAAAACAACACTTTCTTTTTTTAGTAATCCTCTTTGTTGCAAAATAACAGCTTGTCTTTTAATAGATGCTAAAGATTGATTACAGCGAGCCGCCCAAGCTTCTAAGCTAATATGGCAGCTATTTCTTTGAAAACCAAAGGTTAAACGCAATAGTTGTAAATAAGGAGTATGGGTCATTGGGGGAAGTTGTGGCAAAATTTCGTCAAAAACAACTTGTGGGATTCGGCTATGTTCTACACTACGCCAATTAATATTTATAGGGCTAGCTTCGATTTTACCTAAAGGTGTTGGGCGTTGTGGTAGAGGAATATCTATTATTTGTTCGGATTCTTCTAGTAAATTAGGTTGTGTTTTTAATTCTGGTAAAGGTATAGTTTTTTCTAGCTGGCTCGCTAATAGCTGGCTCTCTGTGAGCCGGCTCTGTGATAGCTGGCTCTCTGTGAGCCTTTCAGTTTGAGAAAGTGTCTGTGTGAGCCGGCTCTGTGAGCTATCTATAATAGAGCTAGCTCTTTGAGTGCTAGCGATCGTAGTATTTTCAAGGCTAGATCGCTGATCTGAGATCGAAGCAGGATCATTTTTTTGAGATTCGATCAATTGGGGAGTTGGGTTGATCGCTGTAGAGATCGGGCTAGAGATCAACTGAGTTGACGACTGATCAAGATCATTAAGATCATCAAGATCATTAAGATCGCCAACAGAAGAATCTACTTGAGCTAACTCCTCTGAATAAGGTTCTTTGCCTAAAAGGAACCTTAATGCACGAGTAGCTGGTGTGTTACGAATAGTTGCTTCTGAGGAAGCGTCTGTTTTTATATTATCCTCAGCCTTTGCGGACTTTGCGCGCGGCTTTATCTTCTTTTGCGACACGTGTAACAACCTCCTTGGCTAATCGAGCATAATCAACATAGCCAGCCGTGTTTGGATAATCAATTATAGGGCGACCTTCTGCTGTTGCTGTAGAAATAGCAGTGTTTAGATTAATAGTTGAATTAAGTAAATTAGTTCCAAAGTCAGATTTAAGCCTTTCTCTTAAAGACTCTGATTCTCTTACACCTGAACGAAAGAAAGTTTGTACAGCAAAAATAGTGACATTTAAGTTAAATTCTCGGACAAGTTCTGCTAGCACTTCAGCTAGATCGCCTATTCCAGTTAGTGCAAGCCAGGTAGAAACAGGAATTAGGACTATTTGAGCCGCAGCTAAAGCATTGATAGTAAGTAGGTTTAATCCAGGAGGACAATCAATAATTATGTAGTCATAATTAGTTAGTTTAGATAGCATTTGGCGCAATCTACGTTCACGGTTAATTACTTCACGTAGTTCAATTTCACCAATAGCTAATTCGCGGTTAGATGGCAAAATATCTAAATTTCCCCGTACTTCTCTAATAGCTTCTACTGGTTCACAACGTCCAAGTAACGCACCATAAAGGGTTTTTTCTATAGAGTTAGAATCAATAGCAAAAGATCTAGCAATATGACCTTGAGGATCACAATCAACTATCAAGACTCGTGCTGTTTTTTTAATTGATTGAGGATGGGCTAGAAAACAAGCTAAATTGACTGCTGTGGTCGTCTTGCCAACACCACCTTTTTGATTAGCAATTGCAATGACGGTGGACATTAAATTTCTCCTTAAAATGAATAAAACAAAACTTTTGCCAACAGCAATTGCCATTAGGCGGCTTTGCGAATATCAGGAACTTTGCCTAGTTGTTCCTCTAGTGATAAAAGTAGTAGTTGCTGGCGATGTGCGCGAAGTAAATCTACTACCTCTTTATCGCTATAGGCATAGTAAACTGATCGACCATCAGTTAGAAGAAACGGAGCGGATTCATAAAGTTCTATTCCTTCAGCCTTAAGACGAGCTACAACTTTACGAATTGCTTGCAAAGAAAAACCTGAACGGCGTAGTTCAGATACAACTAATCCTTCGATTACATCCGTAACAGCATAAAGAGATTTATAGCCTGGGCCAGTGCTTTCAGAATGTTGAGAAATACTTGGGATTACAATATTTAACTTTGACCAATAGCTTACTTGTTGTCGTGTCATACCAGTAATTTGCATTAATTCTCCAACTGTATAAGTACGTGCTGGCAAAATAAACCTAGCTGAACGCAACTTCCCTTCTTTAGTAAGTGTTCTCATTTTTTTACTCCAGTTATAATGGGTCATAATTGATAGACTTTGGAAGACAACAACTTAATAATAACTTTTAACAAGTATTGTTGTTTGTTTTTAAATATCAAAAAACACGATTTTTAACAAATAAAAAAACTTGTTTTTGGTAATTTGTTTAGATACAAACAATTAAGAAAATAGAAGTGATCTCTTAGAAGGTAAAGTTTGATCTGATAAAGCTACTAAATAGTTATAGTTATAATAATGTATATGCAACTATTGGTAAGTAAATAATTTAATGTAGGTTGAATTAGGAACATATAACAGTAATTTAGAAAAATTGTCTATGCTCCTAAATATTGAGATCAATTAGCTTAGGCCATCCAAGCCCCTCCACTAGGGCTAAGCACTTGTCCAGTAAAAAAGCTACCTTCATCACTTGCAAGATAAAGTGCCGCACTAGCTACTTCACTAACTTTGCCTGCTCTTTTTGCTGGAGTTCCCATTATCCAAGCTTGTTTTATCATTGGTGAAATCATATCTGTCATAGGGGTTTCAATTAAACCTGGTGCAATAGCATTAACCGTTATTGAACGTGTGCCAACTTCACGAGCTACAGCACGAGTTAGACCAAGAATTCCTGCTTTAGCTGCTGAATAGTGTGGCGAGGCTTCAAGCCCTAATGTTGCTGCAATTGAAGCCATATTGATGATCCGACCATAGTTTTTTCCTGACATAATCTTTAATGCTTCTCTTGTACAATAAAATGTTCCATATAAATGAACTTTAAGCATTTTATCCCAGTCTTCGTCTGATAAATTTTCAGTTACTGCCCAATGAGTTTTAATTTCTCCTTCAAACATTTCTGCTAGTTGGGCTTCTGCAACACGGTTAAGGATTCCTTCTTTTTCTGAACTAACTTCTCCAATACCAGCATTATTAACTAAAATATCTAGCGTACCATATTTTGCTAGCAGATCAGCAAAGACTTGTTTTACCTGGCTACTATCAGAAACATCGGCTGGTGCTGCTAGGGCGTTGGTAGAAAGATCCCCTAATAGTTGGAGAGTTTTTTCTATTGCAGAAGGTACAATATCATTTATTACAACAGTTGCACCTTCACGGGCAAATAGCAAACAAATTTCTTGTCCAATTCCAGAGCCTCCACCAGTAACTAGAGCTACTTTATTTTTTAATCGCATTTTTCCTCCATTGGGTGTAAAAATCTTTAACGTATCTTAAATAAAAAGCTTGGGCCATCACCACCAAAAGTTACTGTATCTCCAGATTTTATTGGAGCAGAGCCTAATAGCTTAGCATTATTTAAGAAAGTCCCATTTTTGCTATCTAAGTCTGTAATAATAAATTGTCCAGAGTGTTTAAGATCAGGAGTTATTTTAATTTGTTCTCTTGAGAGCATATATTCTTGATATTGATCATACTTAATCATAGAGGTAGTGCCACGACCTATAACTAACTCTCGAAAATCATTTAATGAAATAAAGTCTGATTGATTAATTCTTGAGCCTGATAAGTGTTGTAGGACAATTCGTTTTAGTTGTCCAGTGCTGGGAATATCAGGTAAATTTGGACGAGGGTTTAAGTCAAATTCAAAGGCTGGGCCATCTAAACCGGCTTGAATAATATCTCCTAATTTTAATTTTGTGACTCCAATAGCCCTACGCTTATTAATAAAAGTACCATTACGACTATCAAGATCTAGCAAAGAGAATTGGCGAGGATTATTAGAAATAGTAATTTTTGCATGACGAGAAGAGATCATAATATCTTTATTTTTATCAAATTTAAGTACAGAGGAAGAATCCCTACCAATAGTTATTTCTGAATAAGTACTAACTAAGAACCCTTCAACTTGACCAGCTTTTGAGCCAATTAAATGGTTGATGATTATGTATTCCTTCATAACTACTTCAGTAAATCTCATACAGTAAATATGATTTTACTGCCTCCTAATGCAATAGAGAGATTATTAATTTGTAGGTTTATAAAACTAAGAAAGGTGTTGCAATATACTATTTAAGCAAGCCAAGGTGCAATAGTTTAATAAAAGAAAAAAGTAGGTATTTATTAAAATTGGTGTTAATAAAAAATTGCTGTATTCTATAAAGCGTTGGTATTTTAAGGACTTGCTTTTAGCTATTAAATAAATTTAGTAGACTTTATATTAAGTAATTACTTTTGGGCAAATATATATGGACTCGCAGTTACAAGATTTGATTCTAAAACAAGCAGTAGAAAAAGGGTTATTGTTAGAAGAGGATTGCTGTTTAGAAGAGTCTAGCGAAACAATAAAGCTTAGTTCTGAACGTGTAGAAAAATGGGGGGATAAAATAGCAAGACTCTTAGAAATAGGTTTGATTTCTGAAGAGACGTTAGATTTACTCGCTAAAGATATAGATTTAGCACAAGAAACAAAAATAATAATCACTAGACAAACAGAAGAAATAAAAGAGGAAGAAAATCTTACTAGTAAAGAACTTAAAAATTTTAATGATAAAACGCCATCTACAGCAGTTACTTTAGTAAACTTAAATGGAGATGATTTAAGTACAGAAAAAAATATTTATCAACAAGTAACAATAATAAAACCAACAACTTCAAATAATAGCAAACCTAAACCAAAAGCATCATTATTTACTACAGATGAACTAAGCGAAGAAGCTTTGCTAAGCGGCTGGGAACGTTATAAAGACCTAAAATTAATTGGTGTTGGGGGGATGGGAAAAGTTTTTCGCGCTGTTGACCCAAAACTAAACAGAATTGTTGCACTAAAATTTTTAGTCGAAGATGAAGCAGATCTAGTAATTAGATTTATTCGGGAAGCTAGGCTTCAAGCAAGAATTGAACATGAAAATATTTGTAAAATCTATGAAATAGGAGAATTTCAAGGTCGTCAATATATTGCAATGCAATATATTAATGGTATTTCCTTGGATAGAGCTAAGGAAACATTAAGTGTTGAGCAGAAAGTAAAAATTATTAAAGATGTCTCAGAAGCTTTACATACTGCACATAAACAAGGACTTATACATCGAGATATAAAACCATCAAATATATTAGTTGAAAATACTGATGATAAAGGATGGTCGCCTTGTATTGTAGATTTTGGCTTAGCCCGGGAGGTTGGCGAAATTAATGGAACAGGTGCAGGGGTAATATTAGGTACACCTTCTTATATGTCACCTGAACAAGGAAAAGGCAGAACACATCTTTTAGATCGTCGAACGGATGTTTATAGTCTTGGAGTCACTTTATATGAGCTTTTAGGGGAAGAACTTCCATTTAAGGGAAAAAACTATTTTGATGTAATTTTAAAAATTACCCAAGATGCTCCAACTCCACTTAAAGAAATAAATGATGCAATTGCCGAGGATCTAAATATTATTGTAATGAAATGTTTAGAAAAAGATCCTCAACTTCGTTATCCATCAGCAAAAGCACTAGCTACAGATTTAGAGCTTTACTTAAATGGTGAAGCGATTACAGCTAGAACATCAAAAACCTACAGATTAAAAAAATTTATAAAAAAACATAAAGCAAAAGTAGCAATAGCATCTCTAGTAGCACTATTAATTATGTTTTCTACAGGTATGTGGATTAGGACTAGTTGGCTATCTAAAGAGCGAGAAAGAATTACACAAGTTTTTGGTCAGGAAGTAAAAGAAATAGAACAACTTTTGCGCTATTCAAATTCTTTACCTCTTAATAACACTCAAGGAGCAAGAGTTTTAATAGAAAAACGACTTAAGGCGATTAATGAAAAAATTGCGTCAGAAGGATATTTAGC
Organism: Blastocatellia bacterium; assembly: GCA_016713405.1. Classification (NCBI taxonomy): domain Bacteria; kingdom Pseudomonadati; phylum Acidobacteriota; class Blastocatellia; species Blastocatellia bacterium. The sequence goes on along the minus strand of JADJPF010000022.1, from coordinate 205,730 downwards.
AAAAGGCCCAGGCTACTACTCTCTTGGTTGTGGCTATTTAGCTTTGCAAGATTATGAAATGGCCCGGCTATATTTAGAAAAATCCTGGGAGAATAATTATAAAACACCTGATAATGCTTATGTTTTAGGTTATGTTTTAGCTGAACTATACCAAAAATTACGTAATGAAGTAAAATTTATTTCTAACAAAGAAGCTCAAGAACGTAGATTAGCAGAACTAAAAGCTTTATATTGTGATCCTGCCATTAAATACTTAAAAATCGGTAGTGAAAATAGCGTAAATAGATTATATGCAGAAGGGTTAATAGCCTTTTATCAAGACCAATTTGATATTGCTTTGGCAAAATCTAAAGATGCTTTTACAGAACTACCCTGGCTATATGATGCTAAACGCTTAGAAGGCAGAATTTATCAACAAATGGCTGTGGGAAAGCTTAAAAATGGTGATTACAAATCTGCTACACAAGACCTAGATTTAGCTAAACTAGCCTTTCAACAAGCTATAGATATTGCTCGCAGTGATGCAGGGCTTTATGAACTAGAAGCAGAGAGAAACTTAAAATTAATGGAAATTATGTTTGACACAGGTGAATCCCCCGAAGCTACATCTGAGCAAGCTTTAGCTGCTTGTGATAAAGCTTTAATTGTTAATCCAGAAAATAGTAGCACACATATAACTAAAGCTAAGATTTACCATACATTAGGGCTATATCAAATCAGATTAGGCCAAGATCCAGTAGCATTTGATAAAACTATTGTTATGGCTCAAAAAGCTATTGACCTTAATGAGCAGAAAGCTAAGTCTCAAAAAACTAATATTACTGGAGAACTAGCAGGCATTCCTTATGCTTATTTAGGAGCAGCCTACTATAGAAAAGCTTCTCAGGAAATGACTCTAGGCCAAGATCCGCGTCCAACTCTAGAAAAAGCTCTAGCTACTTATAACACTGCTCTAAAACAAAACCTATCCTATGATTTTATTTATAAAAACTTAGGTGATATTTACTGGCAAAAAGGACGTTATGAATTTAGCATAGGGCTTGATGCTATTAACTCATTAAATTACTCAATAGAGAACCATAAAAAAGCTATAGAGCTTAATAAAACAGACCTTTTTAACCATAATGCCTTGGGAAATACCTATGAAATTATGGGAGAATATGACTTATTTTGTGGAACAAATCCTGAAAAATGGCTAAATTTAGCTATTGAAACCTATCAAAATGCTATAGCAATTAATCCTAATCATCCTTATCCACACAATAACATAGGCATTTCTTTTCGTACCAAAGCACGTTATGAGCTAGCCGCAGGACTTGACCCAACAGAGTCAGTAAAAAAATCAGTAGAAAGTTTTGAAAAAGGTCTTAAACTAGGCCCTTTTGCTGATGGATATAGATTTTTATCTGAAGCCTGGTTAGTAGCGGCTGAATATAGTATTAATCAAAACCTGGATGCTACAGAAAGCTTAAAAAAAGCTCGTTTTGCTTGTGAAGAAGGGATTAATCGTAATAAAAACAACCCAGAACTTTACTTAAGATTAGCTGAGGTTGATACATTAACTGCCCGTAATTTAATAATCAAAAATCTTTCTCCTAAAGATTCTTTTCAGCAAGCCAAAAATAATTTTCAAAAAGCCTTAGAGCTAAATAACGAAAGCGCAGAAATTTACTTAAAATTAGCAGAATGTTTTTATCAAGAAGCTTATTGGAAAAGGGAGAAAAAAGAAAAAATTACCTTAGAAATTCAAAAAGCTATAGAATTACTTACAAAAGCCGAGCAATTTAATGATAAATTATTGGAAGCAAAAGCATTAAAATCTATTGTTTTATCATTAAAAGCCGAATTTGACATATCAAAAGAAACTGTTTTGCTTGAGTCAAAGACCTTACTTGATGAGGCAATAGAGAAAAATCCATTGTTAAAGTATAAATACCAAACTTTAATAAAAAGTAAATCTAGCTCTTAATGGTAGTTGTTTTTCTCTAAATTGTGCTTAAAATAAGTTAATTTTACTAGAGCCAATATTTTAAGGGGGCTGGAAATGATTGGAAAAACAGTAGCTCAATACAAGATACTAGAAATATTGGGTAAAGGTGGTATGGGACAAGTCTACAAGGCACATGACACCCAATTAGATAGGACAGTAGTCTTAAAACTGCTTTCTAGTGATTTATTAACCAATGATACGGCCCGCAAAAGATTTGCTCGTGAAGCTCGGCTAGCTTCAGTACTGGATCACCCTAATATTTGTATGATTTATGAAATTCAGGAAAAAGATAGCCAGTTTTTTATTGTTATGCAGTATGTAGAAGGCCAAACCTTAAAACAGACTATAAATAACCAACCTCTAGCTAATAACACATTGATTTCTATTGCCTTACAAGTAGCAGACGCGCTTTCTAGCGCAATATGTTGGAATAGTTCACCGAGACATCAAGCCCCAAAATATAATGATTACTCCTCGTGGTCAGGCAAAAGTGTTAGATTTTGGCTTAGCAAAAAATATTTATGAGAAAAATTCTCTTACCCGTCAGCTAGATATGATGGGAATAATTGAGACTCCTGGCACGCCTGCCTATATGTCACCAGAACAATCTAGACGTGAGCGAATTGATAGACGTAGTGATATTTTTTCTTTTGGAACAGTTCTTTATGAAATGGCAACAGGTATAAAACCTTTTACAGGTAAGGATCCACGAGACATCATTAAATCTGTTTGTGAACAAACTCCACGTGCAGTAACAGAACTAAACAGCAATATTGCACCAGGCTTTCAAGAGCTTTTAGAACGCTCAATGGCAAAAGACGCTGATAAACGCTATCAATCAATGCCAGAAATGATTGCAGACTTAAAGTTTATTGGTTCAGAAGCCTCTGCCAACAAAGCTGTACCAGATGGAATTATTAAACCTTTTGCTCCTGTAGAAAATGCAAAAATTAGTTGGTTAGATAGACTTTTGCCAAAATCCTTGCGGCGAACATCAAAACCTGCTGCTAGTCCAGTTGCTACATTAGGACTATCTTTACCAAGTAATATACGGGAAACTACTGTTATTAAAGAAGTTAGTAAAGAAGCTAGTAAACAAGATGCTAGTAGTGGTAGTAATAAAGAGGTTAATGCTGCAACTGCTCCAACTAAAATAGTTATTAGTGACCTTGCAGGTGAAAATCAAAATAGCTTAACTTCTGATGATGATTTTCCTTTAATTGCTGGTCAACACAAGACTTTAGCCATTATGCCACCAAAAAAACTTGGTGGGCTTTATGATGAAATTTGGGGAATGGCTTTACTAGAAACTTTAATAACAGAATTTAGCAAATTTAAGTCTTTGTCTGTTCGCCCTGCAAGTCAAGTTGCTAAATATATTAATCTAGAAATAAACCCCTCTGAAATAGGCCAAGAACTTGGTGTTGATGCTATTTTAACTACAAGCTTTATTTCTGTTGAAGACAAGGTTTATGTTATTGCACAACTTTTTGATACTCATACAGGTGCAATTGTTTGGTCTAAAAAAGTTGAAGCAGATGTAAGCAGTGAAAGTTCTATTTCACAAGATGGTATTTGTCAAACTTTGCTTTTACAAATAAAGCAAAAAAGTAGTCCTTTTGAACTCTTGCAAGATAAAAATGAAGAAATCCGGCTAGATGCTATTTCTAAGTTAAAATATTCGGCAGATTTATTAGCAATAGATGCTTTAGCCGCAGCATTAAAAGATAAAAGTCCTAAAGTAAAAGGATCAGCATCTCTAGCTCTAGCCCGTTTTGGTCGCGCTGCTAGTCCTGCCGTTCAAATGCAGCTAGAAAGTGCAATGCGTTCATATGATTTTGATACTGCTCGCTTTGCCGCTGCCGCGGCTGGTCGTCTTGCTAGTGTTGAACTTGTCCCTTTGTTGATAGATGCTCTAGCAAGTGAAGCTAGTTTACTAGCAAGCGAAGCAGCCTTAGCCCTAGGTCACTTAAAAGATGCTCGTGCTTGTCCAGAACTTACAGAAGCTCTACTGCGCTCAGATGCAAATGTCCGTTTTGCTTCTGCTCAAGCTTTAGGCGAAATTGCTCAAATGCAAGTTCTACCAGCACTTGAAGACCGCTTGCGCAAAGATGAAGATGAAGGCGTTAGAGCAAAGGCTTTTTGGGCTATTAAACATATTCAAAAAGTTAATTATTAAAACTTGTGTCTGATAATATATAAAAGAAGGCTGTTGGTTATGGATAATACTTTATATATAGGTGTTGATTTAGGACGTTCTACACGAATAGCTATAGTTGATACTGCTGGAAAAATTATTAAGCAAGATCGAGTACCAACAGAACTTGTAAATGGACGAACTTTAGTTGATGGGCTTATAGATTTAATTAAACAAACGCGTGCTGATGCACCACTGCCTATTGCAGCCGTTGGACTAGCAGTTTCTGGACTAGTGGATTATCAAGCCCAACAAGTTAAAGTTTTGCCTAATTTACCAGATGTTTCAAATATAAATGTTCATCATGAAATAGTTCAAGCTATTGGGCTACCTGTAATTATTGATAATGATGCTAATGCTGCAACTTATGGTGAATGGCGTTGTGGTGCAGCATTAAATATGAATGATGTTATTTATATTTATTTAGGAACAGGTATTGGAAGCGGACTAGTATTAAATGGGCAACTCCAACACGGGGTGCGAGGTTATGCAGGTGAATTTGGGCATATGAAAATAGGCAGCCAAGACCTAGACTGTAGTTGTGGTTCACAAGGCTGTTTAGAAACAATTGCTTCTGGGCCAAATATTGTCCGTCGTACTAGAGAACAGCTTTTTGTTGATCCATGTTTTGCTACTGAATCACTACTAGCTAGTCAAATGAAAAATAAGCTTACTTGTGAAGATATAGTAGAAGCCGCTAGCAAAGGTGATAAATTTGCTCGTGCTATTTTGCTGGAAACTGCTAATTATTTAGGCTTAACTATTGCTAATGTTATTAATTTGCTTAATTTAGAAATAGTTGTTTTGGGCGGCCCTGTTATGGGAGCAGGTGAGTTTTTAATTACTGCTATTGAGCAAGCAGCTAATAAATATAGTTTTGCTCACCTTCTTGCAGACTGCAAAATTACTGATGGCGGTTTAGGAAATGATGCTGGCGTAATAGGCGCCGCAATGATGGCTTATGATGTAGAAACAGCAATGCGACAATAAATATTTGAAAAAAGGGAGATAAAACATGCAGTATTTTGTTACTGGAGCATCTGGTTTAATAGGTAAACGCTTGGTCAAAAAATTATTAGGAAGAAAAGATAGTGTAGTATATTTTCTTATTAGACAAGAAAGCGAAAGTAAGATTGATGCTTTACTTAGTTACTGGGGTGTTACTAAAGAACAAGCAATAGCCGTTTTTGGTGATTTGTTAATGCCTAATCTAGGCTTATCTCCAGAGGATATAAAAAACTTAAATAAAGTAGATCATTTCTTTCACTTAGCAGCAGTTTATGACCTAAAAGCTAGTGCCGAACAGCAAATAGCTGTCAACATTACAGGCACTCATAACACCAGCGCTTTAGCAAATATAATTGCTGCAAAGTGTTTCCATCATGTTAGCTCAATTGCAGCAGCCGGGATGTTTGAAGGCATTTTTCGAGAAGATATGTTTGAAGAAGCTGAAAATCTACAACATCCATATTTTGCAACTAAACATGAATCAGAAAAGATTGTTCGTAAAGAAGTTAAAGGAGCTTTTCGCATTTATCGCCCAGGCTCAGTAGTTGGAGATTCTAAAACAGGCGAAATGGATAAAATCGATGGCCCATATTATTTCTTTAAGCTTATCCAACGTATCCGCCAAGTTTTACCGCCCTGGATGCCAACTATAGGCATTGAAGGCGGGCGAATTAATATTGTCCCTGTTGATTATGTAGTGGATGCAATGGACTACATAGCCCATCAACCAAATTTAGACGGCAAATGTTTTCATTTAACTGACCCTGAACCAATGAGAATTGGAGATGTCCTTAACACTTTGGCGCGTGCTGCACATGCTCCTACTATGAGCCTGCGTATTAATGCAGCTTTATTTGGTTTTATCCCTAAAGCTATTAGAAATGGGATGATGTCATTAGCTCCAGTTAGACGAGTTAAAGACGCTATAATGACAGATTTAGGACTACCAGAAGATATTCTTTCATTTGTAAATTATCCAACCCGTTTTGATAATCGTGATGCAGCCGCAGCACTTAAAGGTAGTGGAATTAGCTGTCCAAAATTAGATGATTATGCAGAAAAACTTTGGGATTATTGGGAACGAAACCTAGATCCAGACCTTTCAATTGATAAAACCCTGCGTGGTCAAGTTGCAGGCAAAGTTGTAGTTATAACAGGCGGCTCTTCTGGAATTGGACTAGCTACAGCTTATAGAGTGGCTGAGGCTGGTGCTACAACTATTATTTGTGGTCGGGATGAAGAAAAACTTGCAGCAGCTAAAAAAGAAATCAATGAGCATGGCTTAGATGTTGTCACCTATGCTGTTGATGTTGCTGATATGGCGGATTGTGACCGTTTTATAAAACTATTGATAGAAAATCATGGCAGCGTAGACATATTAATCAACAATGCAGGGCGTTCAATTCGTCGTAGCATTGAATCAAGCTATGATAGATTTCATGACTTTGAACGAACTATGCAGCTTAACTATTTTGGTGCATTGCGGCTAACAATGGGCTTGCTACCAAAAATGATAGCTCAAAAGCGAGGCCATGTTATCAACATTTCATCAATAGGCGTTTTGACTAATGCCCCACGCTTTTCAGCCTATGTAGCGTCAAAGTCTGCACTAGATGCTTGGACTCGTTGCGCTGCATCAGAGTTTGTTGATGTTGGTATTAAATTTACGACTATCAATATGCCGCTAGTAAAAACTCCTATGATTGCACCAACAAAAATTTATCAAAATGTTCCTGCACTACTGCCAACAGAAGCAGCAAATTTAATTGTAGATGCAATAGTCCATAAGCCTGTAAGAATAGCTACTCGGTTAGGTGTTTTTGGAGAAATTCTTCATGCCTTAGTTCCAAAGATTGCACAGATTATAATGAATACAAGTTTTCGTATGTTTCCAGATTCGGACGCTGCAAAAGGAAAGAAAGATGGCAAGGCTTCTCAAATGACTACAGAGCAACTTGCACTACAAGAAATATTGCGAGGAGTCCATTTCTAATTAAGAGTTTAAGCCTTTGGGAACGCGAGCATCTTGCTCGCCCCCAAAGCGATGTTTTTAATAAGGAAAATCTTTATAAGCAGGCTCTAACTCGATAGCTTTGTTGTAATCAATTGTAGATTGTTCTAAATTTCCTATAACTTTATAAAGAATGCCTCGATTATAGTAGCTTTCTGCAAAATTTGGGTTTAACACTTCTATAACCCTATTAAAATCTCTCAAAGCTTCATCTATTTTTTCTTTGCCTAAATAAACAATCCCTCTATTGTTAGTAGCTTGTACAAGACTAGGATTTATTTCTAAGGCTTTGTTAAAATCAGCTAAAGCTAACTCTAGTAGTTATAAGCCTTTAGTAATCTCTGATGAAGCTAAATAGGATTGTCCAGCACGTAAATAAACAAGCCCTCGATTACTATAAATTTGGTCTAGGTCTGGGATATGTTTTTCCGAACATAATTCTATAGATTTATTTAGATCCATAAGAGCTTTATCTAGGATATTTTGCTTTATATATAGTTCTGCACGATAAGCATAAATATAAGCGGTTCCTAAGCCAAATTCTATAGCTTTACTAAAATCATATATAGCTTTATCTAATTCATTTTTTGCATAATATATTTCTGCTCTGTCAGAGTAGCAATATTTATAATTTGGATCTACTTCTATAGCTTTATTATAATCCTCCAAGGCTTTATCTGATAATCTAAGTTCTATATATAAATCACCCCGTCGTTTATAATAATATGGGTAATTTGGATCTAATTCTATAGCTTTATTAAGATCTTTTAATGCTTTACTCAATAAATTTTTCTCTATATATATTGTTGCTCTAGAAACATAAGCATAAGCATAATCTGGATCCAATTTTATAGCTTTACTTAAATCTTTCAATGCTTTATCTAACAAATTTTGTTGTTTATATATATCAGCACGTCTTCTATAACAATAAGCATTATTTTTATCTAATTTTATAGCTTTACTATAATCATCTAAAGCATTATCTAATATATTTTGCTTACTATATAAATCACCTCGACAACTATAACTATAAGCATATTTAGGTTCTACCTCGACAGCTTTATTTAAGTCATCTAAAGCTTTATCTAGGAAATTTTGCTTTGTATAAAAATTTGCACGACAAGTATAATTATAAGCAATATTAGGCTCTACTTCTATAGCTTTATTATAATCATTTAATGCTTTCTCTAGCTCGTTTTGTTCTTCATAAAACGTTGCTCTCCAAGTGTATGCAAGGTCATTATTAGGTTCTATTTCAATAATTTTATTTAAGTCATCTAAAGCTTTATCTAATTGTTTTTGTACTATGTAATAATCAACGCGATCTTTATATCTAAAAATATCTGTAGGATTATTTTTTATAGCTTTGTTATATTTTACTAGCAAGTTTTCTTGATTTTTAGCCATACTTTTGTATTAATATTATCATTACCTTTCATTTTTATTTGCTCTGAACATACACCATAAATTGACTTTTTCCAAAAGTTTCTTTAGAAATTACTTTGTATCCAAAATGCTCATATAGCGGCACATTATCAGGGTTAGCCGTGTCTAGAGCAACTCAACCGAAGTTGATGATGTTGTGATAATTCGTGTAAATGATTAAGTAAAGATTTACCATAGCCTTGACCATGACCTTGTGGATTAACCCTAATGCTACTAAATAAAAATGAGGTTTTTTTGGCTTTTAGCTCCTATTAGTTGGCTGTATTTAATTAATCGATAAGTTGGCACAAGGCCAGAAACTAAAATCATTTGTAACAGCAAACTGCTAACATCAGGTGAAATATAGCTTTTCCAAAAAGATTCCTTATATTCAGGTGATTCAATATTAGCAATACCCATTAATTTATTATCTCTTGTCACCCCAAGAATATTTTGGCTATGCTTAAATTTAACTACCGTAAGATACTTAAATAAAATTTGTTCTAAAGTTCGGTAATGTTTTAAGTGATTTTCAAAAACATATCGATGAAAAGGGTCTTTTTCAAAAGCAAGTGTTAAGGTATTAACAGCATCATTTATTTGGTTTTCGCTAATTGCTACTACTTTATTGTCAGTTTTAATCATTTAGTTATTTAGGTTAGGTAAAATTTTGGTTGCATCATTAACATCATTTGATTTTGCAGGTTTTATAGTGACTGCAACACGAAAGCCACGACCATTTAGCAGAAAGCCAGGATTATGCCAAAAACGTTTAGCTAGTCGGCAATGGTCTTCTTTAGCTTCCCAGCCGCCGCCACGAATTACACGGTATTGACCTTGACTAGGCCCTGAGGGTCTTGTGTAGGACTTTCGCTATAATAAGTCTCGCTATACCAATCAGAACACCATTCCCAAACGTTTCCAATCACATTATAAAGACCAAATCTATTAGGCTTAAATTTGTTTACTTCTACTGTGCTTTGTCCACCACCAAAATTAGCATCTTTGTGATCAAGTTCGTTACCTGTAGGATAATTACCTGTATGACCGCCACGCGCAGCATATTCCCATTCTGCTTCTGTTGGTAAGCGATATTCCCGGCCAGTATTAGCTTGGAGCCAAGCACAATAGGCTTGTGCATCTTGCCAAGAAACATTGACTACAGGATGATTTTCTCTTTTCTCTTTGTAATATTGCCGCCATTCGGCTGTTTCTCTGTTTGTTGCCTTAGCAAAAAGTTCATATTGAGCATTAGTTACTTCAAAACGCCCCATCTCAAAACTAGAAATATGAATTTTTACTACAGGTTGTTCATTACGCGCACAATCTCGGCAACCAAGATTTGGATTAGGTTGACCACGGTTGAAATTTCCATCTTTAATAAAAACTGTTTCCGGCACTAAAATATCTTTATATTTGATTCCAAATAACTTATCACTTTGACGAGGCTTATCTTCTGGTTTGCTAGCAGCAAGGATAGCTTCTGGATCATCATCTGTTTTAGCTGAAATGGCCGAAAACACAATAATAACAAGTAATAATATTAGTTGTTTTTTCATTACACTATTTAGCTAACAGCAATTTAATATTCCACTAAAAGATAAGTGGTAAATTAATTATCTTTGTTTAATAAAAAAATACCAGTAAATTATTAAAAACAGACCAAATAATAAAAATGAAATTATTCTAACTGGCTTTTTTGCAACTACTTGAGTTTGAGATAAATTTTTTGTTTAGGTTTTTCTGATTTTTCTAACTTTCAAAGACAAATAGATTATTAGCTGTAGTAAATTTGTCTGGTAAACCTACTTCGTTAGACATAACTTACCTTGAACTTAAAGGGGATTTAATAATACACAAAATCTTTTTGTTTACACTGTATTAATTTTGTTGATTATTTGCTCCTAGAAATCATGATTTTTCTTAAAGTTTTCTCTGTCAACTAAGCCTAAAAAAAATAGTAAGCCAGAAATTGCTAAAGCTATTGGAGTAATCAACATTGCAATTGCTAGGCTTTGATTAGCACCTAAGCCTAATAAATTAGTAACAGGTGTTATAAAAGCAGGGACATAGCCTTGTTTTGTTATCCAAGTAGAAATTATACCTACTAACGGCTGGGAAATTGCATCACCTAAAACATGGATAGATAAAATTGTAGTTGCAACAGCAGTAGCACGAACATGAGGCGGCACAGAATTTACTACAATGGCATTTACCGGCCCGTTACCTAAAAAGAATAGAAAAACAGTAATAAAAATAGCTGTAAAAATAGTGTCTGGGTTAGATGATGAAAGCACTATGGTTAGAGGAATAGATGATAAAAGCGCGCTAAAGGCACAAACTAAAAAATAGCCTCCTTTAAACCATTTAAGTAATTTATCTCCTATCCAACCACCCATAAGCGTCCCTAAAAGCCCGCCAAAAGTAACATAAAGTCCTAGTTTTACGCTGGCAATCTCTTTTTCTATTCCTTTGTTGGAAACTAATAATTCTAGTCCCCAATAAGATAGAGAACCTAATGCAAAGGTAAGCGCAGAATAACCTAAAGTAGCAATTATATAAGGATAGGTTTTAATCAAGATTTTATAACTACTTAATAGAGAGTCATTTGCTGGGGAACTAGAATTGCTATCAGTTTTTTCTAAGGGTTTTTCTTGCTCAACTTGGTCTAATTTTCCTCGTTCTGGCTCACGTAAAAAATGTGCTGCTAGAGCCATCAATAGACCTGGAATACCTACAACAAAGAAAGTATATCGCCAGCCCAAAACATCAGGTGGGGAAAGTTTACCTGCTAAAATATAACCAAGAGCTTGACCCAAGGGAACAGCAGTAAAAAAAATACCAAATGCAATCCCTCTTTTGCTACGGTCAAAATAATCAGAAAGAAAACCAGGCGAGATAGTTGCGTAACTAGCTTCTCCAATTCCAACAGCAGCACGAGCAATCAACATTTGCCAATAATTTTGTGCTAGTCCTGCTGCCGCAGTTGCAATACTCCAAATAGCTACACCAGAAGAAATTAAACTTGTTCGAGCGCGTCGATCTGCTAAATACCCATAAAGAGGAGAAAAAATTGTATAAACAATAGTAAATGCACTACCCATATAACCTATCTGTGCATCTGTAAAGTGCATATCAGCTTTGATATTTGGTATTAGTGCGGAAAAGATAAATCTATCAACATAATTAAGTAGATTAAGCAATGAAAAGATGACTAGCGCGTAATAAGAATATGCCGCGCTAATAGGCTTGCTGCTACTAGCGGGTGATGGAGTAGAGCTATTTTTTTGCATCTGTTGCCTTCGGCACAAGGAGCTAGGCAACAGGGTTTATCAATTAATAACGACGAACAATTAAAAACAATTAACGACGATTAAAAATTGAACCTGCTACCACAAAAACTAGTGCCACTAGAAGAAATTCGATACTACGTAGATGATAGATTAATGGTGAGGCTGATGGATCGTCAACACTTGTTGGGATCAAATATTGAAAAAATGCTGCTAGTAGACAAAGACTAGCTAATACTACTGATATAGTTGTAGCAATAGGTAAAGTGTTTTGACTAATATGAGATTTTGCTAAGCTAAAGCCATCTTGGGAAATATTTTGAATATACTTAAGACTTCTTTCTAGTGTACTTGGTTCTGTTGTTGTACCACAAACGGAGCAGAATTTTGCAGCGGGTTTTAACTCATTGTTGCAGCGTCTACAGGTAAATTGTAAAACTTCTGTAGGGGGAGTTGTTTCTTTAGTCATTGCTGATGGAGGAGGGTTAATCATATTGCTAGCAAAAGAATTAGATAAAGGTTTTTCAGTAACTAAAGCAGAAGCTAATTTTTCATTATTAACTTGACCATTTAATTTAACTTTAGCTCCTATTCCAGATGCTAAGGCAGGAGATAATTCATTTATAAAACTTGGTTCTAATGTATTTGTGCGAATTTGTGGAGCAATTATAGCTGTAGAAATAGCTGTTATTTCTACTCCACAAGCAGGACAATTTTTTCCAGCTTTTTTAATAGCTGTACCACAACCTTGACATTGCATACCCGGATCGCCTCCCAGTAAATTTGCTTGGCGGTGGGATGCTTTGCAAAAGTGTCAAGTTGCTTATCAACTAAACCTGATAAGCTCAATAAAATAGACCCGCCCTGAAGGACAGGTCTATTTTCAGAAGCCCTTCTAGGGCTTATAAGAAATAAAGCTTTTGTGCTACGTAGTAGCACCTGGTAATAGACATGTCCTTTAGGGCAGGTCTTGTTTGCCTATTTAAATGCTCCAACTACAGCATTAAAGCCAGATTTAGTTCCTTTTGCAGCACCTTTAGCTAAATAGGCTGTTCCACCTGCGGTTGAGGTTGCTGCGGTAGCTGTTGCTTTTGCAGCAGCAGTGGAACCAATAGTTGTTCCTATTGCGGCACCTTTAGAACCAATAGCCACTCCTCTAGCTCCGCCAGCTACACCCTTTGCCCCACCTTTAGCTAAATAAGCTGTGCCTTTGCCTGTACCAACTACACCACGTCGAACAATCCCATGTTTTCTATTACGGCTTACACTTACGCTATTACGCTCAGAATCCTCTACACTTTCAGCACGTACTCGGCGAGGACGTTTACTTTCTGTTGATTCTGCTATGATTTCCTCATCATCGTCATTATCAGTAGCTTTAGCTAAATTAACTTGTGCTAGGGTAGCTACTAAAAATAAAGCTAAGAAAAGATGTGAAATTTTCTTGATAAATAACATTAACTTTTACCTCCATCTAAAACATAGTAAAACACTTGTTGACTTAAAAGGCAAGTCTAAAAGTTAAATTATTTGCAAATTGTCAAAAAGCTATAAAAACAAGCCACTTGGCCGATCAGAAACTTTTCTACTACTAAAAATTAAACTTCTGGTAAGTAGATCTTAAATTTTGTTCCAACATCTGTTGTTGACTCAAATTCAATACGTCCATTATGTAGCTGAATGGTTCTAAATGCGTTTGCTAGACCTATTCCATTACCTTTTGGTTTGGTTGTGTAATAAAGTTGGAAGATCTTATGTTGTAGTTCTGGTGGAATACCTACACCACGATCAGAAATAGTTACTACAGCATAGTTACCTGTTCTTTTACTTTTTACTGTTAGAGGGCCTCCTTTGGGCATAGCTTGACAACCATTAATAATAATATTTAGTAAAGTTTGTTTTAATAGATCAGCATCACCATTGACGCGTAAAAATTCTGGGCTAAGTTCTTCTAAGATATCAACTTGGCTAGCGGCTGCTTCTGCTGCGGCTAAACGAGTAACTTGATGTACTAGGTCATTAAGATCTATTGGGACTAGGTTAACTTTAACTGGACGAGTAAAGTTTAAGAAGGTTTGTACTACACGATCTAGACGTTTAATTTCTGAGCTTAAAATATCAAGCTGAGGTGTAATATCTGCACCAGGTTGGTCAAGTTTAGAGCGTAAAATTTCTAGATGAATTACCATTGCATTAAGTGGATTTTTAACTTCATGGGCTACACCCGAAGTAATACGACCTAATGCAGCTAACTTATCAGAATAATCTAATTGAGACTGAAATTGTCGAAAAGAATCAAAGTCGCGTAAGCTAATTAAAATTCCAATGGGGCCGGAACGATCTTCTATATATTGGGCAGAAGCTAGAATTTGACGCGCCTGTTCACCTATATGTTTAACAATAACTAGGTTTTCCACAGAAGTATGTGATTGGTCTACACGGTCTACTAAATCAATAAGAGGATGGTTTGAGCCTAGTCGATCGCTTAATTTTGCTCCGACTAAATCAATGCCTGCTACACCTAGCAAATGATCAACTTTTGGACTCATTAAAACCACCTGTTTATCAGGGTTAAGCATTAAAAGACGCTCTTCTATTTTTCCAATAATTTGTGTTAGCTGTCCTTTAGTTGTTTCTAGTTCGTTGCGCTCGCCTGCCATGCGGTTGCCAAGTAGTTTTAGCTTTAACTTTAAGCTATTAGGCATAGTTTGAATTTTAGAGGTTTCTTCATCTTGGATAACTTCACCTTTTTCAAGCTTTTCTAATTGATTGGAGAGTGCGTCTAAAGGTTTAGTAATTAAATCAGCAGATTTAAGCGCGATGATTGCGGCAGCAACAATGCTGGTAAAAAGTAAAATTAGGTTAACTAACAAAGCATCTAAAAAAAGCATTCTAATATTTGAGGTTAAAATAGCAAAACGTATTTTTACACCATAATTTTGGCCTTCTTCATCACGCCCTAGCGTAAGAGGAAAAGAATATTGATAAGAATTTTGACCCCAAAGTAAAACAATTGCTTGAATAAAAATATTAGAGTCTCTAAGATTTTTAATATCTGGCTCTGAAAAATCTAGTTCTGCTACTTGATTTGTTGCAGCAACAGCCAAAGGTTTTTCGCTTTCATCTGTAATAGCAATATATTTAGCTACTTCTAATTGATTTAGGGCTGTTTGCAGTGTTGCTTGTAAATTATTGTCTGATTTAATTAGTATTGTTGCAGACTTGTCTTTTTCGCTTTTAATGCAGGTTTCTATCAAAGCAGCTATTTCTGTTTTATGTAAAGCTACTCGTGAGTCTACATACTCTAGTTTAGATGTAATTAAGTAAGTGAGATTTGTTATAAGTAATAGTAAAACGACACTAAAAACTAACACACTTATTAATTTTAATTGATGGGAAATTACTTGTGATTTTGAAGTCATAAGAATAATTATTCTTGTTTATCGTCCGTTTTATGATCAGCTTCACGATAAAATTTTAGTTTATTATGAAGAGTTTTTAAGCTAATTTGCAAAATTTCTGCTGCTCTAGTTTTATTGTTATCTGTTTTCACTAAAGTATTTAGAATTACTTGACGTTCTACTTCTTCTAATGGAATACCTACGGGAATTGACAGAATTTCCTTTGGGTATTCTGGCTCGCGGTCTAATAAATGTGGTGGTAAATGGCGTTTTTCTATTTGGTCTTTATCACAAATAATTACAGCCCTTTCAATCACATTTCGTAATTCTCTAACATTACCGGGCCAGTTATGAGCTAAAAGCATATTAAGAGCTTCAGAAGTAATAATACGTACTGGACGGCGATGTTTACGTGAAAGGTCATCTATCATATGTTGAGCTAGTAGAGGGATATCATCTCGCTTTTCTCTTAAAGAAGGTAATTTTATTGTAATTACATTGAGACGATAAAGAAGGTCTTCTCTAAACTCATTTCTCTTTATTGCTTCCATTGGATCTTTATTAGTTGCGGCTATTACACGAACATCAACAGGAATTTCTTTAGAACTGCCTAATCGTCGAACATGACGTTCTTCCAGAACTCTTAAGAGCTTAGCTTGTAGAATTGGCGGCATTTCTGCAATTTCATCTAGTAGCAATGTTCCTGTATGAGCAAGCTCAAAACATCCCATACGCCTTTCATAAGCTCCTGTAAAGCTTCCTCGTTCATGACCAAAAAGTTCTGATTCCATCAATGTTTCAGGAATTGCAGAGCAGTTTATTGCTACAAATGGCGCACCTTTACGAGGACTAAGATTATGAATTGTACGAGCTACCATTTCTTTACCTGTTCCTGATTCACCTGTAATTAGTACAGATGCAGAACTTGGGGCGACTTGTTCTATTAATGTGTAAACTTCTCGCATTGGAAGCGATGCCCCAACTAAATGGTCAAAAATACCATAGTCTGAGAGTTGGCGACGAAGAGATTCATTTTCCCGACGAGTTGAACCATAATCTACAGCTTTTGACAACACG
This sequence comes from Blastocatellia bacterium, assembly GCA_016713405.1. NCBI lineage: Bacteria > Pseudomonadati > Acidobacteriota > Blastocatellia > Blastocatellia bacterium. The sequence goes on along the minus strand of JADJPF010000022.1, from coordinate 189,331 downwards.
ACTTTAAGTTTTAGTGGGTCAACAGGCTTTTCTAAATAATAAAATGCACCTTCTTCTTGAATTGCCCGAACAGCCATTTCAATATTACCTTGACCTGTAAGAATAATAATTATGATATTGGGCATTACATCACGAATTTCACGAAGCAATCCAAAGCCGTCTAAACGGGGCATAATTACGTCGCTAATTACTACATCAGGCTTAATAGATTGGATTAGATGAAAAGCTTCCATCCCATCAACAGCTTGGGAAGTTTCATAACCCCAGGCTGCTAAAAGTTCGCTTAATCCTTGCCTGGAACTGGCTTCATCATCAACAATTGTTACTTTGGGTTTAGGCATAATTTTAACCTTATAAGGTAATAAGATTTGTTTTGGGCTTTGTTTACCAAGTTTAGCACAAAAGCAATGTGTTAGGATTTCGGAAAAATCTTGAAATACAAATATTTGGATTGCATAATTGTTTCATCATTGTAAACTTTCCTTCTGTTTAAGTCTTAATATCAACAAATTTCCAAAAATTTTTTCTTACATAAATTGATAGGATATTTATGGTTAGCATTAAAAAATATATAAATTAGCAAATTACAGCTAACCAAAATGAGGACACATGATGACAACAGGCCGATGGGTTGTACTCTCAACAGAGTTAACAGAAAAATTAACTGCTGGACGTATAGCACTAAAAAGTGGTGATAGTGAAAAAGCTATTGCTCTACTTAGTGAAGTCTTAATTACAGGTAGAATAACTACTGAACAGGAAGTAGAAGTTCGTTGTCAATTAGCTGAACTTTTAGAAAATGTTGGCCGCTACCAAGAAGCCTTAAAAACGCTTTCTAAGTATGAGGTAAGCGTCAATCTACTAGATATTCCTCGCCCAAACATGGCACAAGTGCTATTTCGTTTAGCTAGCCTGTATCGTTGGCTAAATGAGCCTCCCAAAGCTATCTCATATGCTAATAATAGTTTACGTATTTATTCACAGCTTCGCTTTGATGCTGGTATTGGTACAGCTAATGCTTTGCTAGGTTATGTTTATTGGATGATTGATGAATATTCAATCTCACGAGATTATTTATTAACTGCCCTGGAGTCCCAACGTCTAGTTAATGATGTGCGTTCACTAGCACAAACTTACTGGAATTTATCTTTAGTTGATAGCACTGAAGGCCGACAAGAGGAAGCTAAAAAGGATTGTTTAATGGGATTAAGTCTTCTTGAACAAGAAGAAGACCACCAATTAACACCTCCAGACCATTTAATTTTAGGAAAATTATTTAGCAATTTAGCTTTTATCGACACTGAAGAAGGCAATATCCATAAAGCTGTACAAAAATATGAACGTGCTATAGAACATTGGTCGCATGTAGAGGATAAAAACTTTAGTGCATTAGCCTACAATAATTTAGCAGATGCTTTGCTTTTTACTGGTGATTGGTCAAGGGCCGAATCTACTATTCAATCTGCAATGCGTCTCTTAAAAGGTGGACAAAGCCGACGTGATGAGGCTGCTGTATTTATTACTTTAGGAAAACTGCATTTTCTTCAAGGGCGATTTGAACTTGCAGAAAGCAGCCTAAAACGAGCTTTAACTTTATCAGTAGAAAGCGGTGCAAAATCCCTGGAAGCTGCTAGTTGGTTAGCCTTTGGGCAAATGACCTTTACTCGTGCTGACTATGAAGGGGCCTTAAACAATATTCAGCATTGTTTAGCAATTGAAACTAAAATAGGTCGTATTGTTGATATGGCAGAAACTTACGGCTATTTAGGAGAAACTTATATTGCTCTACATAAGCTTACAGAAGCAGAAGAATGCTTAAAAAATGCCCAAAAGCTTTTGAAAGATAGTCCAAATCTTTATCATTCTGGAATAGTTTCCAGGCTTGAAGGGAAACTTAAATCTCAACAAGCAATTCAAGATCAAGCTATTTCTACACTTGCCCAAAGTATTTCTATTTTAGAATCTATTAGTTATAACTATGAGGCAGGTCTTTCTCATTATGAAATAGGGCTAGTGCTATCACAAACTGCCGATAGGCAGCGGGCTAGAGGCCATTTAGAGAAAGCATTAAAGATTTTTTCTGATCTACGTGCTGAACCGGCTCGCGCTAAAACTGTAGCAGCTATTGAAGATATGAGACGAACTTCTATGTCTGGTCGTCTTTATCTGCCAATGTTGACACTTGATGCCCTAGTGGTTGAGCGTTTAATTGCCGCTACTTCTTCACATGACTTATTGCTACGTGAACTTGCTACTATTATTCGAGATGAATTAAATGAGCAAGCAATAATTTATGATTTGGCTCAAGATAATAGCTTAAAACTAATTACTGCTCGTGGTGCAGATCAAAAAGTGGTAGATCGAGTTACAGAACAAGTTCAAGGCTTTCTAAATAAAAGCCAACAACTACCAGAAGGCGTAAAAGTTAGGTTGCTATCAGATAATACTAACCAGTCAGACATTCCTGCACGCCGCTTTATTTTATACACCACAATTGACCGAGCTAAAAATCCCGCCAGAATTGGACATTTTGAGTCGCTTATAAAACTAGTTGAGCAAGGTTTAGAAAATTGCACATTAAGAAGTCTAGCCCGCAGTAGTACAAACCGAACAAATACAACAGCCGTAAAAGCTGTTTCCTCAAAGGCTTTTGCTACTTTTATTACTCAGTCCGCGTCAATGAATAAAGTGCTAGAGCGAATCCAAAAAATCCGCTCTTCAGATGTAACAGTTTTAATTACTGGAGAATCAGGAGTAGGTAAAGAGCTAATTGCGCGTAGTATTCATAATAATAGTAAAAGAGCAGAAAAACCTTTTTTACCTTTTAATTGTGCCGCAGTACCAGCCGAATTAGTAGAAAGTCGGCTTTTTGGTCATCGTCGAGGCGCGTTTACTGGGGCAGATAAAGATAGTTTAGGCATTGTTCGTGCTGCAACGGGTGGAACTTTGTTTTTAGATGAAATTGGCGAACTTGCCATGCATGTCCAACCTAAATTGTTACGCTTTCTCCAGGAACATGAAATTCATCCCGTAGGCGAGGATCGACCTGTAAAAGCTGATGTAAGAATTGTTGCTGCTACCAACCGAGATTTAGAAAAATGTGTTTCAGAAGGGCTTTTTCGGGAAGACCTTTTTCATCGACTTAATGTAATTCGTATCCATATCCCTTCACTACGAGAACGAAAAGAAGATATCCCAATATTAGTAAATTTCTTTTTAGAAGATTTTTCTAAAAAATGTAATAAGCAATTAACCCTTTCAGCTAAGGCTATGGAAGCACTAATAGCTTTTCCTTGGCCCGGTAACGTTCGACAATTAAAAAATGAGATGGAACGAGTTACCGCCCTTACTGAAGATGGAATGTTGATTATCCCAGAACATCTTTCCCCAGAAATTCTACAACCAAAAGGCGGTTCTAGTAGCGGAATGTGGCAAAGTCTTATGGATTTAAGTAGCACAACTACTTTGTCTGAAGCTGTAGATAGTCTGGAACGCTATATGATAGAACAAACTCTAAAACGTCATGACGGTAATATTACTCGTGCAGCAAAAGATCTTGGCCTAACTCGTCAAGGGCTAATCTTAAAGAAAAAAAGATTAAATATTGTTAGTCCAGATATCGATGATAATGATTAATTAGCCATAAATAATTATGAAAAATATGACTCAGACACAAGCCCTGGTACAACTACGACGAGTAAAACAAGGGTTTTCTCGCTATATCAATCAAAACTATACAGCTAAAGCAAAAGATTGTCGCACTTGTCAAACAGTTTGTTGTAAGGATTCAAGTTTTGTTAATGTTAACATCACTCGTTTAGAAGCCTTAGCCATCTGGCAAACCCTAAAAAATAGCTCGCGGGTTAATCAAGAAAAATTTCTAGAAATTATCAACCGAGCAAAAGAAAGCATTGAAACTTATAACTTAAGTGAGCTAGGAGATACTTTTAGCCAAACCTATAGCTGCCCTTTATTTGAAACTGGAATTGGTTGTTTAGTTCATTGGAAAGCTAAACCTGCTCCTTGTATTCAACTATGGATGTTATGAAGATTGGCAAGATCTGCCTGATACAAAGGCTTTTGCACAAGTAGAACGACGTGTAGAACAACTTAATAATCGTGTATATAACAACCAAGAACCATTAACTTATGCTACTATTCCTGTTTGGCTAGTAAAAATTGCTGAAGAAATACAATCAAAACTCAATAAATCTAATAATGAATCTAACAGTAATTCTATAGAAATAAACTTTGAACAGGATAAAAATGAGCCGGATTAATTGTATTGGCGCACTAGTAAAACCAAATATAAAAAATGCTTGGCAACTAGTTGCAGACATAAGCAAATGGTGTACTAAAAAGGGTGTTACTTTCCTAGTAGAAGAATCTACACGTAAATTTCTTAATCATAATCATTCTTTATCTTTAGTTTCTCGTGAGGAACTAGCCCAAAGATCAGAATTAATTATTGTTTTAGGTGGTGATGGAACAATGCTAGCAACTGCTAGGCTACTAGCTGGGCGATGTGTTCCTGTTATGGGGATTAATTTTGGGCTGCTTGGCTATTTGACAGAATTTTCAGTAGAAGAACTTTTTCCAATGCTTGAAAAAGTAATAAATAATGAATATCAAATAGAAAAACGAGTCCAACTAGATGCACAAGTAACCCGTAATGGTCAGCTTATAGCTAACGGTGTAGTGCTTAATGATGTAGTAGTAAATAAATCTGCATTAGCTAGAATGATAGATTTAGAATGTTGGGTGACAGGACAATTAATTACACGTTTTCGCGCTGATGGCCTTATTATTTCTACTCCTACTGGCTCAACTGCTTATTCTCTCTCAGCCGGGGGGCCTTTAATTCATCCTAGTATTCATGCAATGCTAATTACTCCAATTTGTCCACATACTTTAACTAATCGACCACTTGTAATTTCAGATGAAGAACCAATTGAATTAATTTTAATGACACCACGCGAGGAAGTAACTTTAACTTTAGATGGTCAGATAGGTTTTTCCTTAAAATATCAAGATCGTATTAGTGTTCGTAAAAATAAAAATTACTTCCACTTAATTCAATCACCAAATAAAAACTACTTTAGTATACTAAAGAGTAAGTTAAGCTGGGGCGGATGATCTAGTTAATTAAAATTAAAGGTGATAAAAACTAATCATAAATGACCATAAAAAAGCAAGTAAAGTATTAATATAATTTGCTTTAGCAGTTAGTTAGGTTAAATGGGTGACATTCTTCTTGACATATTGATCCATAGCGGATACTATACGCCCCAAGTTGTGTGACGCAGATTTTATTAGTAAAAGTATTGGTTTTTAGGTAGTTTGTTTTGTGCAGTACCGCTATCATAATCAAAAAAAGTAACTATAGCCGCCAGAGGAATTTAAACTCCTCCTTTGGCGGCTATTAGTTTGCTACTAAGGGTTTGATGGGGTTATTTGATACTAGACACGCCAAGCCTTCTTAACGCAAGTTTGTGGCACACGTAATATCAGAGGAGGAAAGCAGTTTTATGTCAAGAACCCAAGGAAAAGTAAAATGGTTCAATAATAGCAAAGGCTATGGTTTTATTGAACAACCTGGCGGCAGTGATGTATTTGTACATTACTCAGCAATCAAAGAAGATGGCTATAAATCCTTAAATGAAGGACAAATGGTCGAATTTGAGATTACACAAGGCCCAAAAGGACCTCAAGCAGAAAATGTTATTAAAATATAACTTCTGCTAGCGGTTACTGCTAAAAAAGCCCTGACACTACTACCGAAGTGTCAGGGCTTTTCTTATTTTTATATTATTTAAATATCTGTTTAAGTATTTCCTTTAGCCTTAAATTTTACTTGACCTTGATCAATTTCTACTGAAAAACTAATTGATGGACATTGAAGTTGGCTTTTAGTTTTGAGCTTTGAACTACAATAATTTTATGGAATTGCTCAAAGGAAAGTTTGTCTGTTGGCTCTCCACAAGCGCGTTTAGCATCAATCACACTATTATAAAGCGAAATAACTTTATCAACTTCTTGTTGTGGATCCTTACAAATAACAGTTGTTGCTCTAAATCCTGCTCTAGCCGTAGTAGCAGGAGGTGCTACAGTAGAACTAGAACCCCCGCTGGGACGTTCAGCAAAAGTGCCTGCTAATTTAGCATTAGGGTTTTGACCTTCCTCATAAGCTTGCATATTTCTACGCCATAGTTCACGAAAAGAAGTATAACGTGCTACTAGAGAGTTATAGCGAAAACGTTGTGAAAAACTCATATTACGATCATCACTAAAACGTTTGATTAGCGATTCTACACGATTTTTGGTATCATAAGGCGGTTTCTTTGCCCCACCATTAAAGAAGACATCAAACTCTATGCGTAATTTTCGCATATCATCTTCTAATCGGTCTAAGTATTCGTCTGTTGTCAAGGTTAACGTCCCCGGAAATTGGCTTTGAGTTTGTTTTTAGTGTAGCCCAAGTTATTTTAGTGTCAATGCTAAATAGGCTAGATAATTCTTAATATTTTTAGATAATTAAAGCAATTTAACAAGTCAAGAAAAGAAGTTTTTCAACAAAAATTAATAAAAATTTTAATGGGTATAAAATCTGAATTTACTGGTACAAAACGTTTTCAATTACAACGTCAACTTGGCTCTGGGGGCTTTGGCAGCGTTTATCAAGTCTTTGATCAAGAGCGTAAAACCATTGTAGCCTTAAAAACGCTTCATCAAACAGATGCAGAATCTCTTTATCGCTTTAAGCAAGAGTTTCGCACTCTAGCCGACATCCATCATCATAATTTAGTTTCTCTTTATGAACTAATGTCAGATGAAGATCAGTGGTTTTTTTACCATGGAGCTAGTTCAAGGGGTAAATTTTCTAGAATATCTTTGGAATAATAAAAAAGGTTTAGAGTCCATAGATTCTATTATTAATGCAAACACAGTACGTGTAGCAGATGGGGAAGAAATACTAACACAGAAAAACCCGTCAAACACATTACAGCAGGAAAAGACTTTAACCCAAAAGCAAATTAGTAGTCAGGACTTTAATATAATTAGCCAAAAGATTGCTAATGAATCTACAGACGTTCATTTTTTAGAGTTTTCTTTGGATGAAAGCCGCTTACGCTCGGCTTTACGACAGTTGGCAGAAGGCTTATTTGTTTTACACGAAGCAGGAAAGTTACACCGAGACTTAAAACCTTCTAATGTTTTGGTTACTCCACAGGGTCGAGTAGTTATTTTGGATTTAGGTTTGGCAGTTGAAATTGCTGGAAAAGGTATTCATGAAAGTATGAATATTGTTGGTACGCCAGCCTATATGTCACCTGAACAAGGCAGTAAATCATCTGTTTCCAAGGCTTCTGATTGGTATAGTGTAGGTGTAATTCTTTATGAAGCCTTAACAGGTCGGACTCCTTTTACAGGTTCTATTTTGGATATTTTAATTAAAAGACAAACTACAGACCCTATAGCACCATCGGAACTAGTAAAAAATGTACCTATAGACTTAAATCAGCTTTGTCAAGAACTTTTGTTCCGTGATCCGGCTTTGCGTCCAAGCGGTGATGAAGTTTTACGGCGTTTAGGCAAGGATGAGCAAAGCATTGCTATTGTTGCTAGCAGTGGAGCAAGAAACACCACTTTAAGCGGTAGACAAACGGAATTAGCTGCTTTAATGGATGCTTTTCAAACTGTGCAAGCTGGTAATGCAGTCACAGTTTATTTACCAGGTCGTGCGGGCATTGGTAAAACAGCTTTGATCAATTACTTTATTGATGAACTACAAAGTAAAGAACAAAATTTAGTAGTTTTACTTGGGCGTTGTTATGGTCAAGAAAATGTTCCTTATAAAGCTTTAGATAGTGTTATTGATGCTTTAAGCCAATACTTAAAACGCCTACCAACAACAGAAGTAGAAGCCTTGCTGCCTAGAGATATGGCTGTTTTAGCAAGGCTTTTTCCTGTATTAAAACCAGTTTTAGCTGCTACATCTATTCGTCAGAGACTAGTAGATATTCCTAATGTTCAAGAACTGCGCCGTCGAGCATTTTCAGCCCTAAGAGAGCTACTTGCACGCTTAGCCGATAAACGGGACTTAGTTATCTTTATTGATGATTTGCAATGGGGTGATGTTGACAGTGGAGTTTTACTTAGTGAACTGCTTCGTCCACCTGAAGCACCAGAAATGCTTTTAATTGCAAGCTATAGAATTGAAGATAAAGAAAATAGTTTACTTCTAAAACATCTTTTTAATGCTCAATTTATGGCTGCAACTGCTATTGATACACGAGAAATTGCTATTAAGGAATTATCTTTAAGCTCGGCCAAAGAGCTAGCCCTATCACTACTTAGCGATAAACAACCTAATACTAAAAAATTAGCAGAAATTATTGCAGAAGAATCTAAAGGTATTCCTTTATTGATTGATGAACTTGCTCGTTATTCTAGTATTGATGATGAACTAATAAGCAGTATTGGAGAAAATAGCCTTTCTGAAAGTGGATTTTCTTTAATTAAACGTGTAGTTAAACAAAGAGTTTTACAACTGCCAAAAGATGCTAAACGGCTTTTAGAATTAGTGGCAATTGCTGATCAACCTATAGAAAGGCAAATTGTTAAAAAGGCTGTAAAATTAGACTCTCACGAACAAGAAGCATTTTCTTTGCTTAGGGTAGGCCGCTTAATTAGAGTAATTAGCAATGAGTCAGGAGAAAAGCTAGTTCCTTATCATGAAGGTGTTAGAGAAAGTGTCATTTCCCAAATTAAAGATTTGGAACGAGTGGAATATCATAAGGATTTAGCAATGGCTCTAGAAACACCTAACGAGCTAGATGCTAAGAGTTTAGCGATTCATTTTAATGCTGCGGGAGAAGTAGAAAAAGCATTGTATTACACAATTGTTGCTGCTGAGGAAGCAACAAAAGCACTTGCCTTTGATAATGCTGCACGATTTTATAAAATGGCTTTGGGTCTAAATCCAAAGGAAAAAGAACAGCAACTGCAAGTTAAATTAGGAGATGCTTTAGCTAATGCTGGTCGTGGAGCCGAAGCAGCACAAGCATATTTAATTGCTGCTAAAACTGCTATAAGTAGCGATGCAATTGAGTTAGAAAGGCGTGCAGCAGAGCAATTTTTAATTAATGGTTATATTAAAGAAGGAATTTCTGTACTTCGTAAAGTTTTAGCAAAAGTAGATATAAAATTACCAGAAACCACTCAAGGAGCATTGCTTTCTTATTTATTTACACGTTTTCAAGTTTGGTTACGCGGACTAGGATTTAAGGAACGTGCCGAAAAAGAAGTAGATAGTAAAGAACTTTTAAGAATTGATGTTTGTTGGTCTGCAATTGTTGGACTAGCCTATGTTAACACCAAACGAGCAATAGATTTTCAAGCACGACATTTGCTTATGGCTCTTAATGCTGGCGAACCTTATCGCGTAGTTCGTGCATTAGCTCTAGAAATAGGACATTCAGCTACAGAAGGTTCTCGTAGTCAAGTATTTACTAACCAACTTTGTCATCAAGCTTTGGTATTAGCAAAAAAGATAAATCGGCCTCATACAACCGCGCTTTCAATACTTGAAACAGGTTTTGCTGCTTATATGCAGGGCAATTGGGCAAAATCTTATCAATTGTTTACTAAAGCAGAGCCTATTTTACAAGAACAATGTACCAATGTGACTTGGGAGATGGACACAGCACATTATTTTCTTGTTCGTACTCTGCTTTTTTTAGGCAAAATTACAGAGCTTACTCAACAACTTTCTACTTTCTTAAAAGATGCACAGGAGCGAGGAGATTTATTTGCTGCTACTAATTTGCGGATCTGGTCACATATGGTTTTTCTAGCGGCTGATGAGCCAGAAGAAGCAAGCAAGGAAATTAAAGCAGCAATGGCAAGTTGGGTAAGAAAAAGTTTTGACCTCCAACATTATTGGAGACTTTACACAGAAGTAGAAATAGATCTATATCAAAATAATTTTGAATCGGCTTGGCAACGTATCCAAAAAATTTGGCCTGCTTTAAGTAGCTCTTTTTTCCTTCGTACACAAATTATTGCAATTGAATCTTTTCATTTTCGCGCACGAACAGCTTTAGCACTAGCAACACAAGCACAAAATAGCCAACAAGACCCCAACAAATATTTAACAATAGCTCAAAAGGATGCAAAAAGAATTTATAAAGAAAAAGCCTCTTGGGGAAATGCTTTGGCTAGTTTAATTCTTGCTTCAATTGCTGATATTCGTGGGCAGAAAGAGCAGGCTATTAATTATTTGCTAGATGCTGAAGTTGGTTTTGAAACTACACAAATGGAGCTTTATTTAGCCGTTTGTTGGTATCGTCGTAGCCAATTAATTGACACATCAGAAAAAGAAGCCTTGCAAAAAAGAGCAATGGATTGGTTTGCAAAAGAAAAATTTGTTGCCCCAGAAAAAATTATTAATGTGTCTGCTCCCGGAAAATGGAAGGGTTCTAATTAACTACAGAGTTATGCTGCGCTATCATACGTAAGGTTGAAGCCCTGCACTACAAATATGCCGCCTCGCTGGGGCTTAAGATTTAAGAATATAAGACTACTTAGTTTACGCTGTATTAACTTAAATTTGGCAGGTATTATAATTTTTAATACACAGTTAAAGTTGCAAAGCAGTGAAAGAGTTTTTCTTGGTGCTGAAAAACTCTTTCGCCCCTTGGTAATTTTTAGGCTACCTAATATTTAGCTTAAAGGCACCTGATACTAATCCCCGTTCTTTGACTAAAATAATATTATCGCCACTACGTAAATTTAATACAGCTAGGCTACCATTTAATACTAAATTACCTTTCTTAGCCTTAAATTTGGCTGTTGATTGGATGGCTTGCCCATTAATTTCTACTGTTGTATTTGCAGATATGCCACTAGCAAAAATATTTAGGTTTTGGCTAGTAGAATTATATTTAACATCCAAAATGCTTGGTTTAGCTAAAAGGGCAAAAACATTATTGCTTTCATCTGAACCAATGTTATTTTGGTTGTCACGAGCAACAATTTTTATTTTAGCTTGCTCACTTTGAAGGGTTTTTAGGTCTAAAATAAATTCTTGAATATTTCCTGCTAAGCCGCTATTTAGAGTTCTATAGCTTACACCGCCATCAAGAGATATTTGTATATCTTGAGAAGTGACAGCTAAGTTGTCTGAAACTTGCCACGTAATTTTAACAGGCTCACTATTAGCAATTACTTCGCCACCATTAGGAGAAACTACTGTTACTTTAGGTGCTACAGTGTCCTTACCATTAATAATAAAGTTAGCATCAGAAACATCGCTACCAGCTAAATTAGCAGTATCTATAGCAGTTACTCTAATTCTTGCTTGTGTGGATTGAATTGTATCTGGTAGCTTAAATGTAAAACTATTAGTATTAGCTGGTAGGCCATCAGCTATAGTAGTAGAAAAACTAGTTCCACCATCTAAAGAAAGGCTAATGCTTTGTGACTGTATGGCTACATTGTCTGAAACTTGCCAGTTGATTTGTAAATTTTCACCTGCATTAATATTCTCTGTGCCATTAGGAGAAATTACTCTAACTGTTGGAGCCGTAACATCACGTCTAGTAATATTTAAGTTGGCAGTTGTGTCTTGTCCAACGTTATCTTGTTCATCTTTAACAGTTATACGGACACGAGCAGTAGTAATTTCTAAATCTGGAACTTGCCAAATAAAGTTTTGTGTTGCAGCACTTAAGCCAGTAGCAATAATTGTGTCAAAGCTTTGTCCACCATTAGTAGATAACTGTAATTCATGACTTGCTACTTTAAGGTTATCTGAACTAGTCCAAGTAATATTAAATCTGCCACTAGCTTGCAGATTATCACCTCCCAAAGGACTAAGCAGTTTTACTTGTGGGTTAGTGTTGTCTTTTGGAACTATAGAGAAGGATTTGTCTGAGGTATCATTTCCAATATTTCCAACAGAATCTTTAGCAACAACTTGGATTCGGGCATCACTAGCAACTAAATCTGCTGGAACTTGCCAAATAAAGCTTTGAGTACGACCCGGTATACCACTAAAAATGCTACGAAAAGTCTTGCCACCATCTAAAGAAACATTAACGTCATGGCTTTGTAACATGCCATTATCCGTAGAAGTCCATGTAATTAAGTAAGGGGAGCCTGCAAGAATTTGCTCACCTCCATTAGGATTATTTACTTTAACTGTTGGAGGAGTGGTTTCTCTCTCAATTTGAAAAGCAATATCAGTTGTGTCATCGGCTCTATTGCCAGCATGGACAACAGCTATGACTTTAATGCTTGCATTAGATGAAAATAGCTCTGGTGGTAAAGCATAATCAAATTCCTGAGTTGTGCCATTAAGTAGTTTAGCTACTTCAATTGGGAAAGTTTGACCACCATCTAAGGACATAAGAATATCATGTTTAGCAATAGTGTTATTGTCCTTTGAATCCCAGCTAATAGTAATAATTGCGCCTGCTGGAACAACATCACCACCACTTGGGCCTTTAACAACTATTTGAGGTGGAGTAGTGTCTGAGACACCTTGAAACGCTATGGAACTATCTACTTTACGTCTATTATTGGTTATTGAGGAAAATTGACTAATCCAGGCTTTACGCAAGTTGTTAACTTGTTCTATTGTTTGGTCTTTAGGTTCTTTTCCAGGAGGGGCAATTAAAACAAACGCAATTTTTAAGTTTCCGCTTTCTTGGCTTGGGATACGAGGGCCTTCTACTTTAGTCACATCAGCTAAAGTAACATTTTTACGAGTACCTGTTACAGTAAGAGTAGGAAAATCAGGTGGAGCTAAAGGAGGTAGTCCACGATTTTCTAATAGACTAATATCTAAAGGGTTAACTCCATCTAAAGTTAGTTGTGGATCTATATTTGTGGGGCTACTAACAATAAAAGCATTACCAACACCAGAGCTTAACCCCATTGCATAAAGATCAAAATCATTATAACGAGAAGTAGCACCATTGATGCGGAAATTACCATTACCTAAATCTTGGTAAGAATTTCCTTCTAATTGAGAAGAGCCAGAGTTAAAAAAGAAACTCCAATGAGCAAGTTGACGACCTAAAAGCTCATCACCAGTTAGACCGTTATCATCAAAATCTAAGAAAGCTGACCATGTATGTCCCATTTCATGGCTAAGAACATCTACAGCCGAATTAGTAAAAAAGAAACTTTCATTAAAATTATTAGGATACTGTGAAATTAAATTTAAATTACAGAATGCACGTAGTCGCCCCTTACTACCATAAGCACTTGGGCCGCCGTTAAAAACACCTGTTGAACGTCCAATTCCTCCAACTTGATTTTGTATTGGAGCATTATAAGCTACTGCTCCAGCAGCAAATGGAAAACCATAATCTGGGTCTAAAAACGTTACAATAATGTCATAATCATCCCCATGACGCTGATAGAAACGTTTTGTTATCTCCCTGCCAAAACCTGTTAGATTTTGCTCAAAAAAACTAGTAAAACTACCATCATCATGTAAAACAGCAAGATCATTTATTTCATAATCTGGTTCTGTACCAGGAACGCTTGTTGCTAGAGGTTGAATAGATGAGAGAGTTAAAAAGCTTCTACGGGTTTCTTCTGCTAATTTATTTAGATCAATTGTTTTAAGTTCTTTGTTAGTTCTTACTGTAGCAACATTATTGGTGACAGAAAAATCATAGAAATTTTGATTTGCTTCTAATTTTCCAATTAAGTCCCAGCTTTGACTATTATCAATACTTTTATAAACACGGTTTTCAAGTAAATGTGAATGTATAGGGAAATTAACCAAGGTATAGATACTTTGAGATTCTTTATCAAAGCTAATAAAAGGTGGAATAACTCTATGGCTAAATGCACCTGGCAGATTTAATTTAGCTGTTTGCCAGTTTTCTCCTCCATTAAAACTTAAATAAAGTCCATCAGAATCAGTTGCTGCAAAAAGCAAGTTTGGGTTATCTGGAGATATAGACAAGCGTTTAACTACGGCAAAAGGATTTACTCCAATTGATGGAGGCAACCCTTTATTGCTTGCTTGCCAAGATTTTCCACTATCAATTGAACGAAATACCCCATGACGATCTGTTCCAATATAAATTGTTTTATCTGCCTGTGTAACTTCAATTGCTAATGGGACTAGACCTTTGGCTAAGCCTTCATTGGAAAGATACCAGTTTTTTCCACCATCAGTAGAAATTTTGATTCCTTCCCTTGTTCCTATAATTAAATTTTCATTAATAACTTTAACAGCAAAAGTTTCTTCTCCTAGCAATTGCTTCCATTTTTGCCCGTCAAAAGTTAATAATCCTAGGTTTGTTGCACAGAGGAGTGAACCATCTACAATAGCAAAATTATGTAATTTATCTGCTGGTGTTTTGTAAATGGCTTGTTGTGCTTGAGTTAGTGTTAATTTTGTATTATCTAGTCGTGCAGTTTGTGGATTAGGATAAGCTACTAGTAAGAGTAAAATTAATAAGGAAAATAACACTATCCGTTTTGCAAAAGAAATGGATAATTTATTATTAAGCATAATTCCTCAGCTTATATTACTTGACTTTAATTTAAATTGGTGAAGGTAAATAAGTAGAATTTTAGAGTAATAAAGGTTTTGGAGCAACAAAGTTTTTCCCAAGCGGGAAAATAAGTTTCTACTATTGCAGATTAATTATTTAATAATATAATCAAGCTATAACTCGAATAAATACTTATAATAGCGGATTTTAACATGAAAAAATTAGTTTTTAGTACTTTATTATTTTTAATATTAAACATAAGTGTTTTAGCTCAAGAATCAAAACCTTCTAATTCAACTTCTATAAATAGTGAAGCTAATAATGCTCAAACTCAAAAGAAAGGATAAATCAATTGGAGGGAGAAGTTTTTTGGTTAGGATTACTAGCAGCAATGGGTTTTATTTTACCTGTACCATTAGGTTTTTATCATATATATCGCACTAGGGAACTTTTATCGCAAATTGGAGAAATGCAGGTAAAATTTAATGAACAAAACAATAAATTGACTCAGATAAACCCATTAATAGAAACAAATAGACAGTTAGAAGAACAGCTAAAACAAGTTCAAGAAAATTTTCAAGTAGCAATAAAAAGTAACCATGAAAAACATCAAGAAGCTATCGAGAGGCTAAAAACAGAAATGCACTTTTTAGAACTAGAAAACAAGCGTATTTCTGGAGTATTAATGCTAAAAGAGCAAGTAGCAAAACGCTCCTCTCCAGGTAGCTAAAAAATAACAAAATACCTTTTTTGCCCCGCCATTTTATTTAACAAAAGCACGTTCACTTTCTAATATTGCAAGTAAATTAAGTACTAATTGAGAGCTTTTAACTACTTTACTTACTTGGCTAGCAAATGCGCCAATTAACAATTCATCTTGTTTACTAAATGTTCCATCTTTTTTGTTTAGAACTTGCAATACACCTATAACTCTATTTGTTTCATCAAGTAGAGGAGCGCAAAGGACTGTTCGAGTGTAATAACCTGTTCTAGCATCAATATCTTGGTTAAAACGAGGATCTTTATAGGCATCAGCAATATTAACCATTTCGCTAGTATTAACAACATGTCCAGCAATTCCAACTCCTAAAGGGAAACGTATTTCACTAATACCTGCACCTTCAGCAACTTTTGACCAAATTTCTTGTCTATCATAATCAACCATAAATAAAGTGCTACGGTCTGCGTTCATTACTTGGGTAGTTTTCTTCATCAATGCTTGTAATAGATTATCTATTCCAAGACCTGTAGAAAGAGCCTTCATAATTAAAAGCAGTGGATTACTTACCAAAGGAGGTGCGCCAATACCAGGAGCAACGTTTTTAATTGCCATTGATGCTTGTGTAGCAAAAGCCTGGAAAAGATACTCATCATCAGGAGTAAAACGGCCTTCATTTTTGTTTAATGCTTGTAGAACACCAAAAATAGTTCCAGTAGAATCTCTTAAAGGAGTTACAATAATATTTTTAGCATGATAGGCAGGTTTTTCATCTATTTCAGGTTTGAAATTTGCATCTCTTGTTGTGTCAGCAACACTTAGCGTGCGTCCGCTAGTGGCTGCAATTCCCACTACACCTAGATTACGCAAGAATTTCATATTTTTCTGACCTTGATCATCTACTATTTGAGCGCATAATTGTTTGGTTTCAGGGTCAAGTAAAAACAACATACTCCGGTCAGCATTAAGTAGTTGTGCTGCTTTTTCCATAATTAAATCTAGCCGTCTTTCTGAATCTACTTCAGCAGATAGTGTTCTAACAGTATCTAATAGAAAATAAAGCAGTTGTATTTTTTTGTTTATTGTTGTTAATTGTTCAAATTCGTTTGTTATAGGTGTGTTTTCGTCAGTAGACTGTGCTTCAGGAGATTCTTGTTCGTTAATGAATGAATCTAAGATATTAGTTAATTTACTAATACGATTTAATTCTGTTTCTAAACGCTGTTTTTCCCAAATAATTTGGTTATACCATGCCTTAAAATCAAAATTATTATTTTTATTCATTAAAAAATCTCCTTGTAAAATTACTTACTTTAAGATGTGACTAAGAATAAATGCTGGTTTTAAAAGCCAATAATAAGGCTTTGCTTTGCAAAAATGCAATCTATCAAGATAGGTCTTTGGCAACTATTTATTTAACTACAACCAAAAATTTTTTCGCTAGTGGTTAAAAATTGAGAATTAACACTTCTAGCTTGTTTTAACTCATTTAAGTGTGCTGTTTCATTAAAAGATACTAATCTCCAACGCTCTTTTTCTATCATTTCATAACAACTTATAGAACAATTAGAGATTTTATAGGAAAGACGAAAAGTTTCTGTTGGTGCAATCCCTAAAATATAATGATTAATATGAAAAATAACTCCCCCATGTACAACTAATAAAATATTTCCTCCAATATGATTAGAAATTATTTTATTAAAAGCTTTAATTACTCGATCTCGCAGCATTCCATGAGATTCACCATTTGGGATTACTACATTTAAGTCCCGACGGGAAATAGCTGTAAACTCTTCAGGGTATTCTTTTTCTACTTCTATAAAACTTTTACCTTGAAAAATACCTAAATTTATTTCTCTTAAATCTGGTGTAGTTGTTATATCTAACTTATGAAATTTAGCTATAAATTTAGCTGTTAAATAAGCTCGTTTTAAGTCGCTAGAATAAATAGCCGTAAATTGTTCATCAGCCAAAGCTTGTGCTGTTAGTTCTGCTTGCTTATGACCTAGTTCTGATAAATCTACATCAGTTTGTCCTGTAAAACATTCTTTAGCATTACCTGTAGATTGAGCATGTCTAACTAAAGTTATTTTTGTCACCATATTTTTAATCTTTTTTAATTTTTATCTGAAGTTGTTTCAAACTGCAAAGTAGTATGATTTATCTGAAAATTATCTTTTAATATAGTATTTATTTTTAGTAATAAATCTTGACAATTGCTTAAATTCATATCATTAACTCGAATATGACAACTAAGCGCGGTTACTTGTGATGCAATAGCCCAAATATGAATATGATGAACAGCTTGAACACCTGGAACAGTTTCAATTGCTTTGCTAACATTATCTACACTTATTCCTTTTGGTGTTCCTTCTAATAATAAATGAACAGTTTCTTGTAAAATATCCCAGGAAGTCCATAAAATTAAAGCACTTATCCCAAGACTAATAATTGGGTCAATAACCATATAACCAGTGTAATAAATAGCAATACTACCAATAATAATCCCAACTGTACTTGCAGCATCTCCTAACATATGAATATAGGCACTACGGATTGTAATATCGTGCTGGCTATCTTTATGTAGAGCTAAACCAATACCAATATTTATAATTAGTCCAACAATTGCTACCCAAAACATTGTATGTGTTTCTACTTGACGAGGGTTAAACAAGCGTTCTACAGATTCATAACAAAGAAATGCAACTATTACCATTAAGCTAGAAGAATTAATAAAGGCAGCTAAAATACCTGCCCGATTGTAGCCATAGGTTTTTGACAAGCTAACAGGGCGTTTTTGTAACCAAATAGAAAATAATGCAATAATCAAAGATAATGCGTCAGTAAAATTATGAATAGCATCAGACACTAGCGCAATACTATTAGTATAAAGCCCTGCTGCTACTTGAATTACTACAAATAACACAGTAACAAAAGTAGAAATTTTAAGTTTTAGGTTAACTTTTTCAAGATCTAAGCCGTGATGATGTCCTAAATGGCTATGATGTGAATGATCGTCAGAATGAGTATGTTTAGTAGAGTTATTACAATTAGTTTGCTCTAAGTTATAACAGTCGTGAGTAATATGAGAGACTGAACAAATGGATTGTTTAACTTCTGACATCTATGTTACTCCTTACCCGACTTAGTATAGCTTTAACATTAAGGTTTTTTCCACCTCTCAAGCCAAACTAAGACAGGTAAGGCTAAAATACCTAAAATCTATCTAATATTTAGCATTAGAGTTGCCATTCTAGTCCGACCATTATCATCCCTACCAACAAAAGTTATTTGTTGAGTGCCTCGCGGAGCGCGGCGTTTAACCTTAAAGCTAAAACTAACGCTTGCCCCAGAAGTGCTTTGCATAGTCGGAGTTAACAAAATTTTACGAATGTTATTAGATGTTGTTATTGTAACGTTTCCAGCAAAATTACCTGTTCGGTTTACATTAATATTGACTGTTGTAGTTTGTCTACGATTTACATCAATTTGAGAAGGGTTAACACTAATAGAAAAATCTGGGTTTGGAGCAGGCATTTGAACCATCAACATAACTCTAGTTGTGCGAACAAGGTCGTCTGATCTTCCAGTAATGGTAATAACGAAATTACTAGCAGGAGTGTTAGCATCAGTATTAATTGTTAAAGTTGTACTTTGACCAGCAATTATTGTGGTTTCCGCAAAACTACTAGTTAAATTACTGGCAGATGGTGTTAAGTTGACAGATAAATTAATAGGACGGTTAAAGTCATTTATTGACCTAGAGTTAACAGTAAAACTAGTTGCACTACCAGCAAAAATATTTTGTGTACTAGGAGTAACACTTAAAGAAAAATCTGGGACTGGTGGGCCAAGTGGCTCAAGAATTTTTGCAATAAATGCGTCTGCTGTTCCTGCTGATACTGATTGCAAAGCGTTAACAACAGGAAAATCTGTAGAAATAGATGTTCCTGCTAAATAAGTTGTGCCTAAAGTGTCAACTGTAATTCCAAGGCTATCATCTTGTCCTGCTCCACCTAAGTAAGTAGAATAAAGTAAGTTATTACCAACAGAATTTATTTTAGTTAGAAAAACATCATTATTACCTTTATTTTTATCTTGAACAGGTCTTAGCATAGGAAAGTTAGTTGAAAAAGTAGTTCCGCTAACATAAATGTTTCCTGATGGATCAAGAGCAATAGAACTAGCATTATCTGTAAGTGTTCCACCTAAATAAGTTGAAAAGATCAATTCCTTACCATTTGCAGTTATTTTAGTAATAAATGCGTCTCCACCTCCAGCATTTGCTATTTGTAAAGCATCTTTAATAGGAAAATTACTTGATGCTGTTGAGCCAGTAATATAAGCATTTCCATCTAAATCAACAGCAATATCAATAGCAGAATCATTTCCAGTTCCTCCTAAATAACTAGAATAAATAACATCACCAGATGGGTTTAATTTGCTAATAAAAGCATCTTGTCCGCCAGCTAAATTAGCTTGCACACCGTCTTTAACCGGAAAATTAGGGGAAAATGTGTCTCCAGTAATATAAGCATTATCTTGAGAGTCAATAGCAATACTTGAGGCTTCGTCTTCATCATTACCACCTAGGAAACGAGAATAAATAACGGCTGTTCCTTGTCGGTTTAGCTCAGTGACAAAGCCATCTGTAATGCCATTTAAGACACCTTCTGTAACTCCTGGGAAGTTGCGCGAAGCAGTGCTACCAGTAACAAAAACATTGCCTTGTTGATTAACTGCCAAGGAAAATCCTTGGTCATCATCATTGCCACCTAGATAAGTTGAATAAACTAACTCACTACCAGAAGCATTTATTTTAGTAACAAATGCGTCAAAAACTCCGCCGCCTTTTTGGGCTTGTAATGCTGATTTGGTTGGAAAATTAGAGGAAATTGTTAGACCAGTTATATAAATATTATTAGATGAATCTACTGCAATATCAAAAGCTTGATCAATACTGCTACCACCTAGATAAGTAGTATAAACTAAGCTACTACCATCAGCACTTAGTTTAGCAATAAAAATATCTAGCGGGCCTCCACCAGGACTAGCTTGTAGAGGTTTTACTAAAGGAAAGTTATTTGAACTAGTTGTTCCAACAATATAGCTATTTCCTTCTCTATCAACAGCAATCGCGCTGGCTTGGTCGGTTAGCTGTCCGCCCAAGTAAGTAGAAAATGAAATTTCTGGGTCAATAACTAATGGAAAATCCTGGTTATATTCTGCTAGTGAAAATCCAATTGTGTTGTCATTATGTTTTTTATAACTACCATTAATAGCGATTTGACGGCCTTCTATTTCTTGGTAAATAAAAGGCTTATGCTGACGGACTAAGCCGCTTTTTGTTTCAATTAGTAAATCACCTTGTTTATCTATTTCAATAGATGTTTGGTGAGAGTTATTAAGCTCTTGAAAGCGGAGTTTTACTAAACCAGGGTCAACTTTTGGAGCAACTACTAAGTCATACTCTAAGTTTTTTTCTTTCCCATAAAATACTAAGTCAATCCCTGGATAGAGTTCTTTATAAACGACTTCTTTATAATTATTAACAGACTTTTGCCAATTATTTTCATTATCTCCTAATAAATAATTGGTTTTAGTGGTTAGTTTATTTTTTCCAATAAGTTGAGTATTGCTATTTGCTCCAAGAAATTCTAGTTCTAGGCTCTCAAATTCTTTAGCATTTGTTAGTAAAATAGCTTTGCTGCTTGTTAGCAAAAGGTTGTAGTCCTTGCCATGAGAGATAAATTTCACTTCCTTATCTGCTTGACCTAAATTTTCTTCAAAACTTATTGGTAATGGGGCTTTTAAGGAAGTTTTAGCAGAAATGTTATTAGTTATGTTTTTATAATTGTTAGTTAAATAATAGCTAAATGAACTTAATATTAATGTTAGGACAACTAGCTTTATAGCTTGATAAATTAATAACTGGCGAACCATAGAAACTCCTAAACAGTTGAAGGATTTTGATTAAAACAGAAAATTTCTGATAAGATAGCTCAAAAAAATTTGCCTCTAAAGAAAGATAAACTCATGACAGCTTATTTACAGTGTATAAGTGAAAATTGTCGGGAAAAATTCCCAATTACTAGCAAAATCTATCATTGTCAGCATTGTGGCGATTTATTAGACGCTAATTATGATTTTACAGGGCTAGATGATCCTCACAGCTTAAAAGAGCTTTTTTTCGCGCTCGTCGTTCTTCTTTAATACCAATGGATCAAAGCGGGGTTTGGCGATTTCGTGAACTAATTCCATTTTTAGCCGACCAACGCCATATAGTTACTTTATTTGAGGGCAATACGCCGCTTTACACTGCCCCAAAAAGTGCTAAATATGCAAATTTACACAGTCTAATATTTAAGCATCAAGGCTTAAATCCTACTGGCTCGTTTAAGGATAACGGGATGACTACAGGCGTTGCACAAGCTCATGCTTTGGGTGCAAAGGCTGTTGCCTGTGCTAGTACAGGCAATACTTCTGCGTCAATGGCCGCTTATGCAGCAAGAGCAGGGATGCTAGCAGCCGTTTTTATTCCTAGCGGACAAATTGCTTTTGGAAAACTTTCTCAAAGCTTGGATTATGGAGCTAAAACACTACAAATTGATGGCGATTTTGACGCAGCAATGCAGTTAGTTTTAGAACTTAGTCAGGAAAGTGACCTTTATTTACTTAATTCTGTTAATCCTTTTCGTTTAGAAGGACAAAAAACTATTGCTTTTGAACTTTTAGAGCAATGCGGCTGGCAAGTTCCAGATAGAATTGTTATTCCAGGTGGAAATTTAGGTAATAGTTCTGCTATTGGTAAAGGTTTTGCCGAAGCCTTACAGATTAGGACTAATTGATAAAATGCCAAAAATGCACATTATTCAAGCTGAAGGAGCAAATCCACTAGCGCAAATGTGGCAAAAAGGCGAGCGAGAAAAATTAATTCCTGTTGAAAAGGCTGACACTCTAGCTACAGCAATTAAAATTGGTCGTCCAGTGTCATGGAAAAAAGCTTTACGTGCTTTAGATTGGTGCCAGGGCGGAGGCTGTCATCAAGTTTCTGAAACGGAAATTGCTGATGCTAAAGCTGTTATTGGAAGTGATGGAATAGGCTGCGAACCTGCTTCAGCCGTGACATTAGCAGGGATTCGCCAGCTAGTTGAAGATGGTGTAATAGATAAATATGAAAGAGTAGTAGCAATTTTAACTGGAAACTTGCTTAAAGATCCTGATTACACGGTTAATTATCATCTAGATTCGCTTTGTAAATATTCAAAAACTAAAACAGAAGTAACTTACTAAGAAAATAGAATCCCAGCAGCTTTTGCTAATCGTCCAATAATGGTTGCAAATGAAAAAGAAGCTATAAAAAAAGTTTTAGGCTTATAGTTTTTAGAGGTTAAGAGCATGGAAATTACTAAATTAGATAAAATAATTGCCAATTGTATTATAAAAAATGACAAAGGTAAGTCTTGTGCAGGGCATTTGAAGGAATATTTAACAGCACCAGAAAGCTTAAAAAAGCAACTGCCTGCTAAACAAGGGCTTTATCGTTGTAGGCGTTGTTTAACACTCTATGCAATGCCTAAACAAGATCACCTAAAAGCAGGAAAAACACCTGTTATTTTACCTCCTCAAACTTTTTGATAAGCCATGAGTCTGGTAGTTTTTGCTGCTAGATTTTTAATAGGGGAATTTTCCGAGAAATAAATATATTTTGGTAGACTAAAAAAATTTTTGGATTAAAATTGTTTGCCTAGTTATCTAAAACTACTCAAACTCACAACTTTTTTATCACCTAAAATTTTTGAATTACCATTTTCATTATAACCAAGTCAGACAAGCCGAGAGGCATTTAGCAGAAAGGCAGGAAAAGAAAATAATATGCAAAAAAGAACCAAAAAATCATCCGCTAAATCTACAGATGTTGTTACTAATGTAACTGAAGTTGAAACTGTTGAAACTGAACCGTCAGCAGAAACAGTAGTAGAAGCAGCCGTTATTGTTGATAGCCCTACAGAAGCATCATCAGAAGAAGTTATTGCTGAAGTAGTAGCTGAAGGCCCTGTTTCTGAAAATAGTGATGCTGCACCAGTTGGGCCAAGAACATTATCAATAGATATTGGCGGTAGTGGCGTTAAAATGATGGTGCTTGATGAAAATGGTGTACCGCTAACAGAACGCGCTCGACGTGATACCCCACAACCTGCTAAACCTCAACCAATTGTAGATGTAATTATAGAACTAGCTAACGCTCAACCAGTAAGTTTTGACCGTATTTCAGTTGGTTTTCCTGGTGTTGTTCATGATGGAGTTGTTTATACAGCACCTAATCTAGATCCAGACTGGCGCGGTTATGATTTGGCTGGAACTTTAGCTCAAGTATTAGGCAAACCTGCTAGAGTTGCTAATGATGCCGATGTTCAAGGCTATGGAGCAATTGAAGGTAGAGGTGTTGAATTAGTCCTTACACTTGGCACAGGTCTTGGATCAGCACTTTTTGTTGATGGTCGCTTAGTTCCCAATTTAGAGCTAGCACATCATCCTTTCCGTAAAGATTGCACCTATGAAGAACAATTAGGCCGCATAGCATTAGATAAAGCAGGCAAGAAGAAATGGAATAAACGAGTCAAAACTGCTATTGAACTTTTAGCAAGAATCATCAATTACCGCGCGCTTTATATTGGTGGTGGTAATGCTAAGAAACTAGAAGGTGACTTACCTACAAATGTAAAAACTGTTAGTAATGAAGCTGGCATTTTAGGCGGTATCGCGCTATGGCGATATTAAGTTAAAAGCAAAAAGAGTTTTTCAATAAACTTATAAAAATAGCAGCTAGAAATTTCTGGCTGCTATTTTTTATTTGTTCAAAACAAATTTCCAAAAGCATTAAAAAATAAAGTAAACTACTTTGCTTTTTCCTGTGTTCCAACAGAGAAAGCTTATCTAGTTGCAGGTAAAAATAAGCAAAGAGGGTAAACCCAAAGTGCGTTATGAGTTTTTTATTGCCTTACGCTACTTGCGGGCAAAACGTCGTCAAGCCGTTTTGTCTGTGATTACATTAATTTCTATGCTAGGGATTATGGTTGGTGTTTGGGCATTAGTTATAGTTTTATCTTTTCAAAGTGGAATGGAACAAGACCTACAAAATAAAATTCTTGGAGGTACTGCACACCTTAATTTGCTTCGTGAAGATGAAAGCGCGTTTAATAATCCAGATGAACTAATTAGTAAGGTTGTAGAAGTTTCAGGTGTTAAGGCTGCTGCTGCTACGCTTTATACAGGAGTTTACTTAAATGGCGCAATAGATTCACGGGGTGCGATTGTTAAAGCTGTAGACCTAACAGCTAAAAATGAAGCTAATGAAATTTTCCAAACCATTACACAAGGCTCAATTGATGGCCTAAAATCTAATGAAACCGGCGAAGAAGGCATTATTTTAGGCGCAGAACTAGCAACAGATTTAGGTGTAAAACTAGGTGAAACTATTACTATTATTTCATCCGAAGGACGGCTTACACCAGCCGGATTAGCTCCTCGTCAAAAAGTTTTTACTATAGTTGGAATTTTTAAGTCAGGTCTCTATGAATATGATTCCAATTGGGGCTATATCTCGCTAGATGCAATGAAAGAACTGATTTCTAACCAACAACCTACCCAGGTTATTCAAATAAAATTAACAGATATTTATCAAGTAAAAGAAATTGCTGCTCAAATTTTAGCTAGTGTTGGCCCAGGCTATAAAACCAAAGATTGGCAACAACTTAATCAACCTGTTTTTGCTGCTCTAAATTTACAACGACTAGGCTTTTTAGTTGGAATTGGCTTGATTATATTAGTTGCAGCCTTAAATATCATCACTACTTTAATAATGATGGTAGTAGAAAAAAACCGAGATATCGCTATTCTAATGAGTATGGGAGCAACTCGACGAAGTATTTTAATAATTTTTATCCTTCAAGGTTTAATTATTGGCATTGTAGGTATGACAGTAGGTATTATTGCAGGTGTTTTGGCTAGCCATTTTGCCAATCAATATCAATTAATCCAACTTGACCCAAAAATTTACTCAATTTCTTATCTTCCTTTTTAATACTCGTTTGCTAGATGTAATTCTAGTTGCTACAATTACACTTGTAATAAGCTTTTTAGCAACTATTTATCCTGCTTGGAAAGCTTCGCAGTTAGTACCTGTTGAAAGTTTGCGTTATGAATAATAACAAAAACACTTTTTAATAAGTATTAACTAAGAATTAACATTTAGGTATTTTAATTTTTGATGAGTGCTGAACAAATAAAAAATTCAAAAGATTCAAAAAGTGTTTTACTCTATACTAAGGCACTTGCCAAAACTTACCAACTTGGTAAAAATAAAGTTGCTATCTTTGAGAACTTAACTCTAGAAATTAAGTATGGTGAAATGATTGCAATTGTTGGCCCTTCTGGAACAGGTAAATCTACCTTGCTACATTTGCTAGGAGGTTTAGATAAACCAACTGAAGGATCTGTATTTATGGATGGGTTTGACATTTGTAAACTCTCTGATGTAGACTTGGCTAAAGTGAGAAATAAAGACATAGGTTTTGTCTTTCAGTTTCATCACTTACTACCGGAGTTTTCAGCAGTTGAAAATACTATGATGCCGCTTTTAGTTGGGGCCTGACACAAAAGGAAAGCTTTCAACTTGCTAGTAGTATATTAAAACAGGTTGGTTTGGGAACTAGACTAGAACATCGCCCTGGCGAGCTATCTGGCGGTGAAGCAGCTAGAGTTGCTTTAGCAAGGGCATTAGTAACAAAACCTAAGTTGCTTTTGGCTGATGAACCTAGTGGAAATTTAGATAGTCGTACAGGCGAGGAAATTCATCAGTTACTTAAACAAATGCACAGCGAATGTTCACTAACTTCTGTTATAGTTACCCATAATGAACGTCTAGCAGCTATTTGCTCACGGGTATTGCATTTAGAAGATGGACGTTTACGTTCGTAAATAGCAGTTCTTTTTAAGTTAATTAAATAAGATTAAAACCCTTATTTAGATCCGTTCATTCCCGTGACATAAAGCTCAAGCTTAAGACACGGCATTAAACTAAGGCGAAAGATAGGCATGTTTGAAAGATATACAGAAAAAGCTCGTCGGGTTATCTTTTTTGCTCGCTATGAAGCGAGTCAGTTTGGTGCCCCAGCAATTGAAGCTGAACATATACTTTTAGGCTTAATGCGTGAAGATAAAGGTCTTACCAATAGATTTTTCCGCCACTCTCAAGCCTCTATAGAATCTATTCGTAAGGAAATTGAAGGCCGTACAATTTTGCGAGAAAAAGTTTCTACCTCTGTAGATTTACCTCTTTCTCCTGAAGCAAAACGAGTTTTGGCCTATGCTGCTGAAGAATCTGAACGCTTACAGCACCGTCATATTGGCACAGAGCATTTATTATTAGGTTTGTTACGGGAAGAGAAAAGTGTAGCCGCAGAAATACTACATGAAAGAGGCTTACGCCTTAACGCTATTCGAGATGAGTTAACACGCTCTAGTAGCAATGAGCGTCATGCTGCTCAAAAGAAAGAAACTCCTCATTTAGCTGAATTTAGCCGAGATTTAACCGAAGCAGCCCTACAAGGTCAGTTAGATCCATTAGTTGGACGTGCTAATGAAATTGAAAGAGTTGTACAAATCTTGTGCCGTCGAACTAAAAATAATCCTGTGTTAATTGGTGAACCTGGGGTTGGTAAAACCGCTATTGTTGAAGGGTTAGCACAGCGCATTATGTCGGGCGATGTTCCTTCATTTTTAGCCGATAAAAGAATTTTGGCTCTAGACCTTTCTTTAGTTGTTGCAGGTACTAAATATCGTGGACAATTTGAAGAACGCTTAAAAACTATTATGCGTGAACTTGTAGAAAATCCACAATATATAGTATTTATTGATGAGCTACATACTTTAGTTGGTGCAGGCTCGGCTGAAGGTTCACTAGATGCTGCTAATATCTTAAAACCTGCTCTTTCTCGTGGTGAAATTCAATGTATTGGAGCAACTACTCCGGCAGAATTTCGTAAGTCAATAGAAAAGGATCGTTCCTTAGAACGTCGTTTTCAAGCTGTAAAAGTCCCTGCACCAGATGAAAAAGAAGCTGTAGGTGTTTTAGAAGGTGTAAAAGAACGCTATGAATCTTTCCATAAAGTTCGCTATGAGCAAGATGCAATAGAAGCAGCCGTATATCAATCAAACCGTTATATTCCAGACCGATTTTTACCAGATAAAGCAATTGACATTATTGATGAAGCAGGTGCAAGGGTAAAACTTCGTTACTCACAAAATGCTAATTCTTATGAGTTAGTTAGAACTGCGCGTTCTTATAATAACCGATCTTTTTATGAGCAAGAAATAAATGAATTTGATTCCCGCCATGTAGTTACTAAAGATGACATAGAAGATGTTATTGCTCGTTGGACAGGCATTCCAGTTTCTTCACTTAAAGAAGAAGAAATGCAAAAACTTCTTAGAATTGAAGCAGAACTTCATAAAAGGATTGTTTCTCAGAAAAAAGCTATTTCCGCAGTAGCAAGAGCAATTCGGCGTAGTCGCGCAGGACTAAAAAGTCCTTTTCGTCCTGTAGGTAGCTTTTTATTTTTAGGCCCAACCGGTGTTGGTAAAACCGAAGTTGCACGCTCGTTAGCTGAATTTCTTTTTGCTAGTGAACGGGCAATGATTCGTTTTGATATGTCTGAATTTATGGAAAAACACTCGGTTTCTAAGCTTATAGGCTCGCCTCCCGGTTATGTTGGACACGAAGAAGGCGGACAACTTACGGAAAGGATTAAACGTAATCCTTATTCGGTACTTTTATTTGATGAAATAGAAAAAGCTCATCCTGATGTCTTTAATATCCTATTACAAGTTTTTGAAGATGGGCAACTCTCTGATTCTATTGGGAATACAATAGATTTCAAAAATACAATCATTATTATGACTTCTAATATTGGAGCGCGTTTTATCCAAAAACGTGGTCATATGGGTTTTCAAGCTTCTACAGAAACTCAAAATGAAAAAATAGAAGAAGAAGTAATGGGAGCAGTCCGCCAAACCTTTAATCCAGAGTTTATTAACCGTTTAGATGAAATTATTGTATTTGATCCACTAACAGAAGATGATTTAATGCAAGTAGTAGGTATGCTTTTAGGACAAATGAACAAAACTTTAGAGCGAAAACGATTAGCAGTAAATATTACTGATGATGCTAAACGTTGGTTATTGCAAAAAACTTGTTCAGATCGTTCTTATGGTGCGCGTCCTCTTAGACGAGCCTTACAACGCTATGTTGAAGATCCGCTTTCTGAAGCAGTAATTCAAGGCCGATTTAGTGAAGGTTCAAATATAGAAATTTATTTAGAAAATGCAGAACTTCAATATCGCTTAGTAGATGTAGAGGAAACCGATCCTTTACTAACACACTAAAAACTAAGCTAAATAATTAAATAATGATAAAAAGGGCGCGTTTCGCGCTCTTTTCTATTTGAACTATTACTTTTGATTTTAGGTTTAAGCAAGATGAGAGAAGCTATTAAATGATGATTAAAATATTAAGTGAAAACTCTAAATTCTTAAATTTATAAACTATTCCAGTAAATTATTGCTAGGATAGTAAAATAAAAGCGTGTTTGACAAGCTAGGGAAAATAGCAACATTTACATTATTAGTAGTCTTTAGCATCTGTGCCTTGCTTTTCCTATTTTGTCCAACTAAAATCTTTTAATTTGAGAGTTTTATCCTATCTTAGGCAAGTTAAGATTCAGATTATTTTGTTAGAATAAACTCTATATCACAAAATAAACTCTAGTATTATTAACAAAATTGCTTATTAAACTTAATATTTAATATCCTCTACGGGGGCTTTTTATGAAGCGGTTGTTTTTTATGGCAGCAATGCCGATCATAGTAACTTTAGCCTTATTTACTCAATCTGCATTAGCTCAAGACCAATCACGAGTTGAAGATGTAGAAATTCGTGGTAATCGTGCAATCCCAACAGATACTATCCGCCTTTATATTCAAACAAAAAGAGATGATTTATATAGCGATGCTCAAGTACAACGAGATTTTCAAGCTGTACTTGGACAAGGGTTTTTTGATGAATTTGAAAGCCGTGTTTTCAAAGAAGAAGGCCCGCGTGGTGGCATAGTAGTTGTTTTTTATGTTAAAGAACGTCCTGTTATTCGGGATATTACTTATGATGGGCTAAAATCAGTCCAAGAATCAGATGTTATTCAGCGTTTTCGAGAACGCCGGGTTCAAGTCTCTAAAGAATCCCGTTATGACCCAGTAACAGTAGAAAATGCTAAGAAAGTCTTACAGGAACTTTTAGCAGAAAAAGGTAAACCAAACGCTCAAATAGATGATCAAGTTGAGGAAATTTCTGCTACTACTGTGGCTGTTAACTTTGTAGTTAATGAAGGTCAAAGAGTTAGAATTGTTAAAATTAACTTTGAAGGTAATCAAGTTTTTTCTGACCGTAAATTAAGAAAATCTATGAAGCTAGTAAAACAATCTAGCTTTCTTACTACTTTTAACTCTAAAGATATATATGATAAACGCAAATTAGATGAAGATCTGCAAAGAGTCAGAATCTTTCTAGGTGAAAAAGGTTATATTCGCCCTCAAATAGGCGAACCTCAATTAGAAAATGTTGGAAAAGTTGGTAAACCAATACCTATTTTTGGCCGCAAAGGTGAAGGCGTTAAAGTAGAAATTCCTATTAATGAAGGAAAACGCTATAACTTTGGCAAAATTAATGTTGAAGGTAACTCACTCTATAATAATGACTTAATTTTAGCTGTTACTGGAATGAAATCTGGTGAAGTCGCTTCAGCTAAAGTTATTCGTGAAGGTGTGTTTGAACGTTTACGTAAACTTTATGGTAGAGCAGGTTATATTCAAGCTACTACAGATTTACAGCAAAATTTTAATGATGCAGATGATACAGTAGATTTTACTATTGTAATTGATGAGGGTAAACCCTTTACTATCCGCCGTTTAGAATTTGCTGGCAATACAATCACTCGTGATACTGTAATGCGTCGGGAAGTATTAGTTAATGAAGGCGATCTCTATAACCAAGAACTTTTTGACCTTAGTCGTTTACGTCTTAACCAATTAGGCTATTTTGAAGAAGTTAAAGAAGAAGATGTGCAAATACAAACCGATGATAGAAGTGGTTTTGTTGACCTACTTGTAAAAGTAAAAGAAAAAGGTCGTCAACAAATCTCTTTTACAGGTGGCGTTTCTGGTATTGGTGGAAGTTTTATAGGAATTACCTATTCAACCAATAACTTGTTTGGTTATGGTGAATCTCTATCTTTTGATGTTCAAGCTGGTAATAGACAAAGAAATTTTTCTATTAGTTTTACTGAACCTTACTTAAAAGGCCGCCCAATTAGTGCTGGGATTTCAGTTTTTACCAGTAAGCTAAAATTCTTTAGCGGAGGCTTAAATAATGGTTTTGATGGCTCAACTATAGGATCTGTATTTGGTAATAATTTTGATGATGCTCTCTTTACCCGTACCACAACAGGGTTTAGCGTAAATTTTACAGCACCATTAACTTATTTTATTCCTAGAAAATATATCAAATATACTCGGTTTACTCGTGTAGGCTTAAGTTATGGGCTTAGTTCTTCTAAAGTTATTGACCCACCAGCTAACCGAGATGCTGATATGGCTAATGATATTTTTGTATCATTTACTCAACCAAATATTACTACTAGTACAATTACCCCGACTATTAACTATAATACTCTTAACAGCCCTATTGATCCGACTACAGGTATGAGCTTAGCCGCTTCATTTGCCTTTAGTGGTTTAGGCGGAGATGTTAAGGTCTTCTTCCCTTCAGTTGAAGTAAAATACTTTACTCCTATATTAAAACGAGAAAAACCCCATGTATTAGGCATGAGATTTTCTTTCCAAAAAGTGTCTTCCTTTGGAGGTTCTCCTGCAACCAATTCACTAGCTTTTATAGGCGGTGTTCCAATCTTTAATCGCTTCTTCTTAGGCGGTGAAGATTCCTTGCGCGGTTATAATGTTCGTTCAATTTCTCCTTTAGCCCAAGTTGACCGCTTCTTTACTGCAACAGATGTTCAAGCTGTAGAACTTGGTACTAATAAAGTGTTAAAGGTCTTAAAACCTGGAAGACGTTTACGAGGTGTTGAAGCTACTGTACTAAATAAGTTTACTTTTAATAATAGACTAGTAAGCAATCAAAGTTTTCCAGAATTTACCCCTATTGGAGGCGATACACAAATACTCTATAATCTTGAGTATAGATTGCCTATAGCCGGGCCTCTAACAATGGCTTTATTTGCTGATGCTGGAACTGCTTTTAATACTAGTAACGATGAAGACCAAAGCTTAGTGTCAAATCCTTTTAGAACTGTTGTTCCTGATGATCCTTCATCCTTCTTCCCACAAACAGTGTTTATTCTTAATCCTCGTGGATTAGTTGCTACTCAAAAAGAAGTTGATGATGCTCGTACTCCTGAAACACCTTTGACAGCTTTGCCAAAAGGGTTTCGTTTTGTTACTTTCCAAGGACAAGTTACTAATACTTCTGTAGTTAGAGTAAATAATGCAATTAGTGGCATTGGTCAAAACTTCCGTAGCTCTTTAGGTGCTGAACTTCGGGTTCAAGTTCCTGTTGTTGGTGTACCTTTCCGGCTTATTTTTGCTTATAACCCAAATGCTAGAACTAATCGTAATGACCCACGTCAAATCTTTATTGAACAAAAACGAGTCATTCGCTTTAGCATTGGACGTACTTTCTAATAATTTTCTTAGGAGTTGCTAGTAAAAGCACAGTAGCTTTATTGCTTACTGTGCTTTTTAAGTTTATGGTTAAAATAGAACTTGGTGCAGAATATGAAGTAACAATAGAAAAACTAATTTATGGTGCAGAAGGTCTAGCACGTTTAGAAAATGTAGCTTTGTTTATTCCTGAAACTGTTCCAGGAGATAAAGTTAAAGTTATTATTACTGAAGCAGAAAAAAACTTTTTTCGCGCTAAAGTTGTAGAAATTCTTAATTCTTCTTCAATGAGACGTGTTGCACCTTGTTCATATTTTGATCTTTGCGGAGGCTGTCAATTACAACATATAAATTACTCTGCACAACTAGAAGCTAAAGCTAGTTTTATAGAAGATTCACTTAAGCGCATAGGACGTTTTTCTTTGTCTAATAGAGTTGAAGTAAAACATGCAGAAGAATTTAATTATAGAAACCGAGTACAATTAAAAATAGAACGTAGTACAAAACCCTTGCAAATAGGCTTTTATAAAGCTGGTTCTCATCAGGTTTGTGATATAGAAAATTGCTTAATTTTAGCTAATGAACTTAATCAAGCCTTAGAAACTTTACGAAATGCCCAAGATGAAATAGCTTTGTCTGAAATTCCTTACACAAAAATTGACTTGATCAAAGGAGTTGACAACATATCAGCTAGCCAAAAAATAGCTAGCTTAGATACAAAAGAAGTTTTTCAACAAGTCTTAGGTATTAACTATTATTTTGAACCAAATTGCTTTTTCCAAGTTAATCAACATCTTTTAGAGACACTTCTTAATATTGTAATAGGCACAAGAAAAGGAAAACTCGCACTAGATCTTTATGCTGGAGTTGGCTTTTTTGCCCTACAACTAGCTAAAAATTATCAAAAAGTCATTGCAACAGAAGTAAATAAGACGGCTGTCAAATGGGCAACCCATAATATTAAGGAAAATAAAATCAATAATTTAGAGTTTTATGATTTTTCTACTGAAAAATGGCTAGCTAAAATGTCTCGTCAAAATATCAAGCCAGATTTAATAGTTTTAGACCCGCCAAGAGTAGGAATAATTAAGAAAACGCTTCTTAGCATTGTTGCCTTACAACCAAAAGAAATTGTTTATGTTTCTTGTGATCCAACTACTTTAGCGAGGGATTTGCGAGTTTTGGCCGATTGTGGCTATCAATTAAATAATGTTGTAGGCATAGATTTATTTCCTCAAACCTATCATATAGAAACTGTAGCTAGCTTAAAAAAATAGTGGTAAATATTTCTATTTCAATAAAAAGCAGGCAAAATAGTTGCCAATCGCTTTTGACTAGGCTAGCATTCTTCTTTTATTCTCCAATTTCACCTTTATTATTACTTTTTTAGTCAGGATTTTTTTATGTATAGCGATCAATTTGATAGTATTTATCCAGTTGCCCAATTAAAAAGAAGACGAGGCGTAGAAATTACCGCAGTTGACATAGATGGCTTAGGCTATGACTTAGGTTTAGAAGTAGGGGATAGAATACTTGCTATCAATGGTCGTAAGCTACGAGATTATATAGACTTCCAGTTTTTTACAGGCTCAGAAGAACAACTAAAACTAGCTGTAGAAAAAGCTTCTGGCGAGCAATGGAATTTAGATGTTGATTTAGAAGAAGGGGAAATTTGGGGACTAGACTTTGAAACTTTTATGCCCCGTCAATGTGCTAATGAGTGCTTGTTTTGTTTTTGTGAAATGAACCCACCAGACGCACGACCATCTTTATTTTTTCGAGATGAAGATATACGCCTATCATTTTTGCACGGTAATTATACTACTATGACAAATATGAGCCGTGACGAAATAAATCGTATTGTTGAGCAACGCCTTTCACCTCAATATGTTTCTGTTCATGCTACGGATTTAGAAGTCCGTCGTCGTTTGCTTGGACGTGAGCGAATTGATGATGTACTAGATAAAATGCGTTATTTTGTCGAGCATGACATTGAACTACACGCGCAAATTGTGCTTTGTCCAACAATAAATGATGGAAAACAGCTAGAAAAAACCGTCTTTGATTTAGTTAAGCTTTATCCAGGTGTCCAATCTGCTGCCATTGTCCCGCTAGGCTTAAATAAGCATCATAAACGTCGTCATTTGCTTACACCCGTAACGCCTGAATGGTCTGCTGAAGTTATTGATCAAGTTAGCCCTTGGCAAGAGGAGTTTCAACGTAAATATGGAACTCGTTTTGCGTTTCTTGGAGATGAATTTTATTTAAGAGCAGGCCGAGAAATTCCTAATAATGCCCATTATGGTCAATCTCCACAAATAGAAGACGGTGTAGGAATGGTGCGTAGATTTTTAGTAGATTTCAAAAAACTACTAAAACGTAAAAAAACAGCCTCAAAGCCCATTCGCGGCACAGTTGCAACAGGCACACTTTTTTATCCTATCTTAAAAGATTGCATCATTGAATTTAACAATAATTTTGGAACAGAATTAAAGCCTATCGCCGTAGTCAATGACTTTTTTGGAGATGAAGCAACTGTTGCTGGGCTGCTTTCTGGGCGCGATTTTGTGCTAGCACAAAAAGATATTTTTGGTGATTTTTTAGTTTTACCCCCAGAATGTGTAACAGGTGAAAAAGAACGTTTCCTAGATGATATGACTTTACTGGACTTAAGAGAAAAATTAGGTATACCAGTTTATAAAGATGGTTGGAAATCTATTTTTTCTCTTATGAAGTAAAATTCTAATAAAGTTAACCTAGTATTTTTAATGATTACCTTATCAACACCTATTTTAGAGTTAGAAAGCGAACTGCCCAGAGTAGGTAAAAAAACGGCACAAAACTTGGCTGGATCAATAGCCTTGCTAAATGCTTGCTCTAGTTCTGCTCAAGCAAAAGTTGAAGATTTGCTACTTTATCTTCCAATGCGTTATGAAGATCGGTCAAATTTAGCCAAAATCGCTGATTTAGCCGAAGGAATGGAAGCCGCTGTAGCCGTAGAAGTAAAAGTAGCTGGAAACTACCGTGTAGGAAAAGCTAATCAACATAAAATTTTTGAGCTTTCTGGCTCAGACGAAACTGGGCGAATACGCGCTTTTTGGTGGAATCAACCTTTTTTAGAAAAAACTTTTCTTCGTGATAGCCGAGTAATTTTATTTGGTCAATGGAAATATGACACTTACCGTAATAGTTTAACCATAGAGAGTCCTGATTATGAAATTATTGATAAGGAAACTGACCCAAGCCAAGATGCTATCCATATGGGGCGTTCTGTCCCAGTTTATAGAAAACTAGGCGACATTCGCACTAAACAACTACGTAGCATCATGCATAACTTGTTGGAAAAAATAGATTTTAGTACCGTAGTGGAAAATCTGCCTTTACAAATCCTAGTCCGCAATAATTTGCTTACTCGCGGCGAAGCCTTAAAACAAATACACTTCCCACCAGAGAATGTTTCTTTAGATAATTATAATCAAGCAATTTCACCTGCTCATCAACGATTGATTTTTGAAGAATTTTTTGGCTATTACTTGGTTTAGCTGTTAAGCGTTCTGAACGAGAGAAAGAGCCTAAAGGAACAAAAATTGAAATTAATGATTCTGTGCGTCAAGCGGTGTTAAATATTTTGCCTTTTAAGCCTACCAATGCACAAAAACGAGTGTTAAAAGAAATTGTTACAGATTTAGCTTCTGATCGTCCTATGAATAGGCTGCTTCAAGGTGATGTTGGCGCAGGAAAAACCATAGTAGCAGCCCAAGCCATAGTGGTAGCAATAGAGAATGGCTATCAAACCGTGTTAATGGTTCCGACAGAAATTCTAGCCGAGCAACACACTAGAAATATTAAAAAATTATTTGCTAAAACTAACTATAGAGTAGAGTTATTGACAGGAAGCTTAACAGCAAAAGAAAAAAGAACCGTTAAAGCCGCAATTGCCGCTAATGAAATTCAATTAGTAATTGGTACACATGCAGTTATTCAAGATGATGTTAAGTTTGCTAAATTAGGGCTAGTTGTGATTGATGAGCAACATCGTTTTGGAGTAATGCAGCGAGCCGAATTAATCCGCCGAGGCTATCGCCCAGATGTTCTAGTAATGACTGCTACACCGATTCCACGTAGTCTAGCTATGACGGTTTATGGAGATTTAGATGTCTCAATTATTGATGAACTCCCGCCCGGACGTACTCCAATAGATACCCGAATTAGGGGCGAAGCCTCGCGCGACAAAGTTTATCAATTTATTGCTGAAGAAGTTCGCCAAGGTCGTCAATGCTACATTGTTTATCCTTTGGTAGAAGAATCAGAAAAAATGGATTTAGCTGCTGCTACCAAAATGGCAGAAGTCTTGCAAAAAGACATCTTTCCTCAATTTTCTATAGGTCTTCTACATGGACGGATGAAACCTCAAGAAAAAGAAGAAGTAATGAAAAATTTTATTGCTCAGCAAAGTCATATTTTAGTTTCTACAACTGTTATTGAAGTTGGCGTAGATGTTCCAAATGCTAGTGTTATGATGATTGAACATGCAGAGCGTTTTGGTTTTTCACAACTTCATCAACTCCGAGGACGTGTTGGACGTGGCGCAGCAAAATCTTACTGTATTTTAATGACTGCCGGAAGTAAATCTAAGGAATCTAACGAGCGATTAAGAGTTTTAGAACAAACTACAGACGGATTTAAGATTTCAGAAAAAGACTTAGAGTTACGTGGCCCAGGTGAAATTTTAGGGACACGTCAATCAGGTGAACAGATTTTTCGAGTAGCTAACATTGTCCGAGACCGCAAACTACTTGAACTTGCACGTCAGGAAGCAGATTTACTCTTAACACTTTCTCATAATGACAAACTAGCCTATCAATTAATCCAACGAGTCATAGAACAACCTCGCTTTGGTTTAGCCTCAATTGGATAGTTATTTTTTTAAGTCTTTAAGCTATGGACTGCTTTAGTGATATATAAAATTGAACTTGTAGAATAAAAATATTAACTTACATTTGGTTTTACTACTTTACAGATTTAAGATAAAACTAAGCAGTAAAGTAAGGAGGAATAATATGATACTTAGTAAACTGAGTTCAAAAAGACAAATAGTTGTACCTGAAGACATTTGTAATGCTTTAGGTGCTGAATCCGGTGATTATATAGAGTTTGTCAAAAAAAATGATGAAATTATCATTAGAGCTAAAAAATTAGTTGACGCTAGAAGCTTGAAACGATCCATGACAATGCCTCTTACTTGGAACGACTTAAAGTCTACTTTATCTCCTTCTCAAAGCAAAGAAGATCGTTTAGCTATGTTGAAAGCTCTTGAAGGAAATGCTGTTGATGATAGTGAAGATATTAATATTGATTTGATTAAAGAAAATCGGACTTTTTCAGATAAGGTAGTTGAGTTTGATTAACTATGTACTTACTAGATACTAACCATTGCTCTTACATTATTAATGGTTCTTACAAACAACCCATTTACCGTAAAGAACAAGAAAACAAAGCTATCACTGCTTTTGAAAATCTTTCCCAACCTGCTTATACCTGTGATGTAGTGGTAGGAGAGATGTATTTTGGTGCTGAAACAAGCATTAACCCAACTAAAACTTATCAACGAATTGAAACTTTTCTGTTAACTGTTAGTCCAGTTATAACGGATAAAGATTGTTGGTTACTTTTTGCTAAAACTAAAGTTGTGTTGAACAACAAAGCTACTCCTATAAAGGATTTTGATTTACTGATTGCTTGTATTGCTCATCGTTATGGCTATATTCTTGTTAGCAATGATTTAGTCTTCAAACATCTTCCTTCTTTATTTCAAGTGGAAAACTGGGTAATCTAATTTAACTTTTAAGTGTTCAATTCTTAAAACACTTCACAATATAACTTTTTCCTTAAATAAATTTCCGCGCTGTTTATTTGCTCTAAATAGCGCATTTATGGTAATTCTAAACTTTGTTCAAATAATCGTTTTATTTTAAAAAACTTATGAAAATTACTTAAGGCCAATGCAAAGTTGGTCAAGGAGGAAGTCTATTTATGTCAGTCAAAGTTGGTATTAATGGATTTGGTCGTATTGGTCGCAATTTATTACGCTCTGCAATTAATAACCCAGAAATAGAGTTTGTTGCTGTAAATGATCTTACGGACGCTAAAACTCTAGCTCACTTACTAAAATATGATTCTATAATTGGCACTTTTGACGCTAAAGTTGAAGTACATGAAAATGATTTAGTTGTTAATGGTCGCACAATCAAAGTTTATAGCGAGCCAGATATAACAAAAATTAATTGGGGTGCTGTTGGTGCAGAAATTATTGTTGAATCTACAGGAAGATATGTTGATAGAGATAAATGCGCTTTACACTTACGCGATGGAGTAAAAAAAGTAATTATTTCTGCTCCAGGTAAAAACGAAGATATTACATTAGTATTAGGCGTTAATGATGAGGCTTATAATGCAGCAAATCATCATGTGATTTCTAATGCTTCTTGTACCACAAATTGTTTAGCTCCCGTTGCTAAAGTGCTACACGAGAAATTTACTATTGTTCGTGGCTCAATGACAACCATTCATTCTTATACCAATGACCAAAAGATTTTAGACCTACCTCATAAAGATTTAAGACGCGCTCGTGCTGCTGCAATGTCAATAATTCCTACTACAACAGGTGCAGCAAAGGCTATAGGGCTAGTAGTTCCAGAACTAAAAGGAAAACTAGATGGAATTGCTTTGCGTGTTCCTACTCCTAATGTATCAGTTGTAGATTTAGTTGTTTCATTAGAAAAAGCTACTACTAAAGAAGAAGTCAACCAAGCTCTAAAAGATGCTGCACACGGCCCGATGAAAAATATTTTAGAGTTTTGCGAAGAAGAACTTGTTTCTATTGATTTTCGTGGTAATCCTCATTCTTCAATTGTAGATGCTGGTTACACTAAAGTTGTAGATAGTCACCTAGTCCATGTTATGGCTTGGTATGATAATGAATGGGGTTATAGCTGTCGAGTTCGTGACCTAATTAACTTCTTAGTAGCAAAGGGTTTATAAATTAGGGGTAGGCTATGAAGAAATTAACTATTAGAGATTTAGACCTTGGCGGTAAACGTCTATTTATTAGAGTGGATTTTAATGTTCCTCTATCAGGTGGGCAAGTAAGCGATGATACCCGTATTACATCGGCACTTCCTACAATTAATTATGCTTTAGAAAAAGGTGCGAGGCTAATTCTTGCCTCGCATCTTGGACGGCCAAAAGGCACAGTTAATGCTAAATATTCCTTAAAACCTGTAGCAGATCGTCTAGCAGAACTACTTGGAAAAGAAGTTAAATTTGCTAATGACTGTGTTGGTAGTGAAGTTGAAACAGCAGTAAATAACTTAGCTAATGGCGAAGTTTTGCTACTAGAAAACTTACGTTTTCATGCTGAAGAAGAAAAAAATGATGAAAGTTTTTCCCGTCAATTAGCTTCGCTTTGTGACATTTATGTCAATGATGCTTTTGGCACTGCTCATCGTGCGCATGCTTCTACGGTTGGAATGACTCACTTTACTGCTAAAGCTGGAGCAGGGTTTTTAATGGAAAAAGAGTTAGAATATTTAGGCAAAGCTCTTTATTCACCTGAACACCCTTTTGTAGTTATTCTTGGTGGTGCAAAAGTGTCTGATAAAATAGAAGTCATTGAAAACTTATTGAAATCTGCCAATGTTTTATTAATTGGTGGTGCAATGGCTTATACCTTCTTAAAAGCTCAAGGTCTGAGCATAGGTAAATCATTGGTAGAAGACGATAAATTAGACTTGGCTAAAGAATTAATGGCTAAGGCTGAAAGTCGTGGAGTTCGACTAGTTTTACCTTCAGATCATGTTGTTGCTAAAAATATGGAAACAGCAGAATCTTTAAGAACTTGTTCTATTAGTGAAACAGTCGAAGATGAAGCAGGTTTTGATATCGGTGCTGAAACAGTCGCAACTTATTGTAAGGAAATTGCTAGCGCAAAAACCATTGTTTGGAATGGCCCAATGGGAATATTTGAAAAAGAAAGCTATGCTCAAGGTACAATGGCAGTTGCAAAAGCAGTTGCAGACTGTCAAGGTACAACAATTATTGGTGGTGGTGACTCAGTTGCAGCCATTAACCAAGCAGGTGTAGCAGATCAAGTTTCCCACGTTTCAACAGGTGGTGGAGCAAGTTTAGAGTTTCTTTCAGGCATTGAACTCCCAGGAGTAAAAGCCTTAAATGATGCAGTTTAATATATATAGCGTAGGGTTTTAACCTTACGCTATTAAAATTCTATTTATGTGAAAAGAGGAAAAAATGCGCCGACCTGTTATTGTAGGCAATTGGAAAATGTTCAAATTATTATCTGAGGCGGTGCAATTAGTATTAGACTTAAAGCCTCAAGTGGTTAATTCACGCCACTGCGATATTGTTGTTGCTCCTGCATTTACCGCGCTAAAA
Organism: Blastocatellia bacterium; assembly: GCA_016713405.1. NCBI lineage: Bacteria > Pseudomonadati > Acidobacteriota > Blastocatellia > Blastocatellia bacterium. Next base: position 148,849 of record JADJPF010000022.1, on the reverse strand, counting down.
ACCGTCAATGATCGCCTAGAAGGTTCAAATATTAAGACTGCTGGGCAAAGTCTTTGTGAAAGTGCTGGACAAGGTGCTTTTACAGGAGAAATTTCTGGCGAGATGCTAAAAGATTTAGGCTGTAGTTATGTAATTATTGGGCATTCTGAAAGACGGCAATATTACAAAGAAACAGATGAAATGATAAATAAAAAAGTTCGTGCTGCCTTGGATGCAGGACTTAAACCTATTGTTTGTGTTGGTGAACGTTTGGCAGATCGTGAAAGTGGAGAGATGGAAAATGTCGTAGGTTCTCAACTTAAGGGTGGGTTAAGGGGCTTGACAGCTAAAGAACTTTCGCTTATTCTCATCGCTTACGAGCCGGTTTGGGCTATTGGTACTGGCAAAACAGCTACACCTAAAATTGCAGCAACAATGCACAAATTTATCCGCAATGTGATTGCTGATAATTGGGGAGATGAGTTAAGCCAAAAACTACCTATTCTTTACGGCGGTAGTGTTAAACCGGACAATATTGCTAGTTTAATGGCAGAAATTGATATAGATGGTGCTTTAGTTGGTGGTGCGAGTTTAGACGCTACTAGTTTTGCACAAATCGTAAACTACAAGTAAGTAAAAGTTAGGTAATATATTTTCATGCATTGGTATAGTTGGTTATTGTTAGCACTTTTTATACTCGCCTCTTTAACCTTAATAGGTTCTGTACTACTTCAATCAGGCAAAGGGGATATAGCATCAGCACTTGGTGGAGGTGGAGCGCAAAACGCTTTTGGCCCTAGAGGTGCAGCAAGCACAATTGCTAAAGTTACTTTAGTTGCTGCTAGTCTTTATATGATTTTATCTTTTCTTTTTTCTATGCCTGGAATATTAGGCGGAGGGTCAGTTGCTTCCGGCTTAGATGATGACCCAGTTTTACCTGCAACAACACCTACACCATTACCATCTCCACTTGTTAGCCCAGGTGCTAATGCTGCTACTGGTGAAACTACTGTACCAACACCAGCGGCAAGCCCAGCAGCAACTGGTAAAACAGAAGAAAAGCCAGCAGAAAATAAAGCTGAAGATAAAGCCAAATCTGAAGGTGCAACTAAAACAGATGCTTCTAAACCAGAAGCTAATAAAGATGCTAAAAAAGACAACAAATAGTCTTTAGATATTTAAAGTTTTAATAACTTGCCGAAGTGGTGGAATTGGCAGACACGTACGTTTGAGGGGCGTATAGGGCAACCTGTGGGGGTTCAAGTCCCCCCTCCGGCATAAAATAAAAAAGGGAGAAAAATTTTCTCCCTTTTTTATTTTTATGATTTTAGCAGTTACTTTTTTATCCTTCCTTTTTGTTTAACTCTAATTGGTGTTGCAAAAAAGCCAAACTCATCTCTTAAACGATTTTCAATATATCTTTCATAGGAAAAATGTAGCTTTGTACTTGTGTTTGTAAAAAGTACAAACATAGGTGGTGAAGTTCTTGCTTGAGTAATATAGCGTACTTTAACAGGGCTTTTACTAGGTGTGCTAGCACGAGGTTGAGCAATATTTTCTTCAAAAAATCGGTTTAATTCTGCTGTGCTAACACGTGCATTTCGTGCTTGATAAGCTTTTGCAGCAATATCCAATACTTTAGTTACTCTTTGGCCTGTCAAAGCAGAAATAAAAGTAACAGGAGCATAATCCAAGTATTTCATATGTTCTCTTAGATCTTTTTCATACTCTATTGCTGTGTAAGTATCTTTTTCTACTAAATCCCATTTATTAACAGCAATTATCATTGAGCAACCTGCTTCATGAGCATAGCCAGCAATGTTAGCATCAAGTGCTGTTGGGCCTTCTACACCATCAATCATTAGAATTGCTACATCAGCTTTTTCAATACTCTTTTTTGCCATAATTACAGAAAGTTTTTCAAGTACTTCTGTAGTACGTCCTTTGCGGCGAATGCCTGCTGTATCAATAAGGCGAAAGATTTTTCCGTCATGCTCTAAGACTGTATCAATAGCATCTCTTGTGGTGCCAGCAATTGGAGATACAATTACTCGTTCTTGGCCCAGTAACTTGTTGACAAGTGATGATTTACCGGTATTAGGACGACCAATAATAGCTATTTTAATCTCTTCTACTTTTTTTTCTTCTTTTTCTGCAAAAGGGAGCAGTTTAACCACATCGTCTAATAATTCACCTGTACCATTTCCATGTTCAGCGGAAACAGGAAAAACTTCATTAAAACCTAAAGCATAAAACTCAGCAGCATGACTTTCTATTTTTTGAGCATCTGCTTTGTTAGCTACTACAAAAACAGGTTTACCTAAACCCCTAAGTAAATATGCTAACTCTTCATCAAGAGATGTAATTCCTGCTCTAGCATCAACTAGAAGCAAAATTAAACTAGCTTTATCCAATGCTACTTTGGCTTGGCGCAAGATGTTGATAGGGATTTCTGCTTCATCATCAGGAATAATTCCGCCTGTATCAACAATTTCAAATTCACATCCAGACCAAAGCACCCGTCCATAAATTCGATCACGAGTTAGACCAGGAATATCTGCAACTAAGGCCCGGCGAGTTTCTGTTAATCGATTAAAAAGCGTAGATTTGCCAACATTTGGACGGCCAACTATGACTACTGAGGGCAAATCATTACTATTTGTTTCTATTAAATCTTCTAAAATTTCTGTTGTTTCCATAAAATTACCTATTTTAATTGTTCTGCTAATGCTACTGCTATTGCCCCAGCAACGCGAGCATTATTTTCTAGTAATGCTATATTACTAGTAATTGTACGACCATTAGTTAAACTGCCTAGTTTAGCCAGTAAATAAGGAGTTACAGCTTTTCCTGTTATTTGCTCAAGGGCGGCATTATCCATAGCCGTCTTATAGATTTCTTCCATTTCCTGAGCGGGAATTTCATGATGTTCTGCTATAGGGTTTACTACTAATAACCCTCCTCCTAAACCTAATTGCCAATGTTCTTTAGCAATTCGAGCAACATCGGCTGGCTCTTGGGCTACAATATCAAGTTTTATACCACTTTTACGTGAGTAAAATGCAGGTAATTCATCAGTATTATAACCAATTATAGGAACGCCTAGAGTTTCCAACACTTCTACTGTACGAGGTAAATCTAAAATTGACTTAGCTCCAGCAGCAACAACTATAAGGGGATATCGAGAAAGAGCTAAGAGGTCAGAAGAAATATCAAAAGTTTTTTCTGCCCCTTTATGGACTCCACCTATTCCACCCGTTGAAAAAACCATAAGTTTAGCCTGTGCTGCCAGGTGCATAGTTGTAGAAACTGTAGTTGCTCCCCAACGTCCTTGAGCCATAATAGCACTAAGGTTGCTTAAATTGGTCTTTACAACATCATCACGAATACCTAGATCATCTATTTCATCGGAACTACAGCCTACTTTAGCCATTCCAGCTAAAATAGCAATAGTTGCAGGTTTAGCACCTTGCAAACGAATTGCTGCTTCACAACGATAAGCTGCCGTTAAATTATGTGGTGAAGGTAGCCCAGTAGCAATTACGGCTGACTCCAGTGCTACAACAGCTTCACCTTCTGAAAGTGCAATTTGAATATCATCAGAAATGACTAAATTAGTTGCCAAAGCTATCTCCTAAGACAAGCAATACATGCAAAAGCCCTGAAGGGCTTGCCTAATATTAAACGCTATGATGTAACATTTGAGGATCTATTATTTTTTAACCCTCAGTAGGGCTTTTGATAATAGCTCTGTGCTTTCAGGGCAGGGCTAATTAAAAGCTTTGATTACTTAGCATATTTTGAAAACGGTATTATAATTTTTTCGCTCACTTTAAACGAGTTTATTTACCATATTCTAACCGCAAGGGGAAAAGAGATTTATGAGAGATGTGTTTGCGGTCATTTTAGGTGGTGGACAGGGTTCAAGACTATTTCCACTCACTCCAAGAACGTTCTAAACCCGCCGTCCCGCTAGGCGGAAAATATCGCTTAATTGATATTCCTGTTAGTAATTGTATAAATTCCGATATCATTAAAATTTATGTGCTAACACAGTTTAATTCAGCTTCCCTTAATAATCATATTAACCGTACTTATCGTTTTAGTGCTTTTTCTAATGGTTTTGTTGAAGTTTTAGCAGCAGAACAAACACCAGAAAATGTTAGCTGGTTTCAAGGCACTGCTGATGCCGTGAGGCAAAGCTTACGTCATTTTACTGATCCAGCAGCAAAATTAATGCTAATTTTGTCAGGCGATCATCTTTATCGTATGGATTATAGAGAATTTGTTGCTAAACACCGGCAAACAAAAGCAGATGTTAGCATTTCTGTCATTCCTGTTTCAGAAAATGAAGCTAGCGAATTTGGTTTACTAAAAACCGATGAATTTGGTCGAATCATTGAATTTGCTGAAAAACCTACAGGTGAAGCTCTAAAAGCGATGAAAGTTGATACAACGCTTTTTGGGCTTAGTCCAGAAGAGGCCAAGCAACGTCCCTACCTTGCTTCAATGGGAATTTATATTTTTGATCGTCAGCTTATTGAAAACTTCCTATATGAAAATACTAGCTGTGTTGATTTTGGCAAAGAAATTATTCCGGCTGTAATAAAAGATCTTAATGTACAAGCTTTTCTCTTTGGCGGATATTGGGAAGATATTGGGACTATAGGCGCGTTTTATCGAGCTAATTTAGATATGACTGGTGTTTTACCTAAGTTTAATTTCTTTGATACTTCTGCACCAATTTATACTCGTCCTCGTTTTCTACCTGCTACTAAAATGCGTGGTTGTAAAGTACGTGATGCAATAATTGCTGATGGTTGTATTATCAATGAAGCTTATATTGAAAGAAGCGTCATTGGACTACGCTGTAGAATTGGTGGAGGCACAAAAATAGAAAATAGCCTGATAATGGGAGCAGATTCCTATCAATCTTTAGAAGAACTTGAAAAAGATCGCCGTAGTTCTGTTCCCTGGATTGGCATTGGTGAAGGAACTACATTACGTAAAGCTATTATTGATACTAATGCTCGTGTGGGTGCTAATGTGCGTATTATTAATGAAAAAGGCTTAGATGATTATGATGGGCCAAATTATTATATCCGAGAAGGAATAGTAATTATCCCTAAAAATACTACTATTGCAGATGGTACTGTAATTTAGCTTCCATCAATGCCAAAAATGGCAGACAAGTCAAATTTGACACTTGCTAATCTGCCATTTTTGGTATTAATGTCATATTAAAAACTCTTGCTTTAGCTCTAACTTATTGAATTATAAAACCAACTACTTTAACTAGTTCTAGGTATAAAACTTGCTGTTAGCTCAAATAAAATTCAGACAAAAATTAATTCAAAATTCAGAACAACAAACTTTTATTAACCAAATAATCCCGCTATAATACTTGCATAATTTTGCACTCACGGCTTGGTTAATAAATTCAGTTTAGTACATTTCCATTAAGTTTAATAAAAATGTTTAGAGATTACCTTTATGTCTCAAAAACTAAGGTATTTGCGAACGCATAAACAACAAGGTTTTTCCTTAACGGAATATATGATAGCTGTGATCCTTATAGGTATTATGTTTGCTGGTGTTGGAAAAATCATGTTATCCACAATAAATAATGGCCGTTTCTCTCAAAAACTAACCGATGTTAATCTACTTTCCTTAAAAAAAGCTACTGAACTTTATAACGACAGCGTTAACCAAGCTAATCTTATCCCTAAAAATCAAACTCAAATTGGTTCTATCGATCCTAATAACCCTGTAAATGGCTACTTTGATCTACTTAATGAGTCAGGTTGTCTTCTAGGTGCTTTTGTTCAAAACCCTAATGACAGCCCAAAAGATGATGACGGTAAAGGTGGAAAAGGTGGCAAAACAAACCCTATTGGTAACCTTAACAAAAACAATAGGCAAAATTACGGGGGGGGGAACTACGCTAGATTGTTCAACCTCTGCTGTACTTAATCCAAGCCAATCTCTTATTCCTAAGTTTCGTCGCCAATGGTTAATTAGAAAAGATTTCCCAAATCCTAATGATGTAACTGCTTGTGTAATTGTAGTTTACCAAGACACACAAACCATTGCACGTACACACATAATTACTAAATCTGATGGCTCAACCGAGCAATAAAAGGAATAAGAAGCATGAAAAACATTACATTTATTGAAACATATCTTAAACGCCATCAAGGATTTAGCTTAGTTGAAGCAATTGTAGTTTTTGTTATAGGTGCAATTCTACTAACTACTTTAGGTAGCCTTTATGTCAAATGGCTTAAGCTAGATCTCAGGCAATCCAGGTTAATTGATGTAGAAAAATCTCTTGCAAGCACTCAAACTACTTTAGAACAATCCCTAGTTACCCTTCCAGCAAGGGGACTTGCTACTTCAAATGGTCAATCTTTTAATACCCCAATTTTACCCGCATTTGGCTCGATACCTAATGATAAGGGACAGCTAACACCTATCACTTTAGGAGTTGTAACGCCTTATAAAGTCAATGGTTTTGATGCTGTTACTATTGTTTATGCTGATGCTAAACGTCCTCGTTTTTCTCTCTCTCAAGCTGCTAGCCAACTTGGTAATATTGGTACTGCTAGAATTGCTTTACCTTCTAATGTTTCAACAACTTTTTTACCCGGTGCTGGTTCTGATAAAGAAGATAATTCAACAATTGCAGAGCAAAACCAACGTCCACCAGTTAAAGATCTTCCAACTCCAAGCCCAAGTTCATCCCCAACCTCTAGCCCAAACCCTAGAAACACCCCAACACCTGATCCAAGCTCAAATGAACCAGATACACCGCCCAATGTCCCATTAGAGCAAACCTTAAACGGATTAGCTTGGATTCCCAACCCAGATATGTTTCAACCAGGCGAAATAATGCTATTGGTCAGCACACCACCTTATCAGCCAGATGATGCAGTAGAACCTACTAGACCTATTTCTAGATTTGTAAAAATAGTAAGTGCAACTCAAACTACACAAAGCGCAGGGACGGCAGCACGTAAATTTATTAATGTAACCTACAATGTTTGTGCAAATGGAGAATGTGCCGATGTTTTCCCTTCAGTAATTAATCCAGTAATTTCACCTAGAACAGAATTTGACATTGGCGCAACATTAGTTCCAATCAAAGTAACAAGTTTTTACTTAAAACAAGATCAAATGAGCAGCAGAGTTGTAAGAAATGATGGTGGGGTAATTTTACCTGATGGAAATGGCAATTTTGTTGTACAAGGCGGCTCAGAAATCAACTTAGGCGAAATAGATTCTATTAGTGTATCTTACCAATTAAAAAATCTAACTACTGTTCCAACACCAAACACACCACTAGTTAGTTGGCTTAATGATATTAAATCAGTCAATATTACTTTAACTAGGGTATTGCCAGCCGGTCAAGGTGCTGCATCAGAACAGATTACACGAAAAGCAACAATCAACTTCCCAATAGTTATACAAAACTTAGAATAAAGGGGCTGTTATGAAAAAGAACTCATCAAAATTCAAAAAACTACTAAGAAAGCTTAACAGCCGTCAAGGTTGGGCAATACTTGTTACTACAGTATTTATAATGATAATTGTAACAATGGCTTCAATAGGGCCTGCACTTAGAACCACTGTTCATCTTAAAAATCTTGACTTAAATGTAGCGGTTTCTAGGTCAGAAGATATGATTTTAGCAACATCAAGTCCAATTCGTAACAAAATCGTTAAAGAAGTTTATAATCGTGTCCAACAACAATTAGTAGATCATTTAAGGAAAGCGCAAAGCGGTCAACCCTATGTTTGCCAAGGTGTCCTTACTCCTCCTTCTTCAATGGGTACATCTTCCAGTAATCTTGCTAGTCAATTTGGCTTATGTGAACCAGAAAAAATCTTTGAAGGTTTAGATGGAGCAACAAATAAAACAATAGATTTCTTAAATGCTTTTTATCCAGAACATAAGACACAACTTGCAGATCCATCACTAGAACAAGCAAGAAAATCAATTGTTTACCAGTTACAAAATGACTATGAGTATACACTTAGAACAATTTACATAGGACAAAAAGTAATGCCTCGAGGACGATTTGGCAACGAGCGAGAAGAAAGATATCAATGGTCAGTCCGCGCCGATGTAGCGATGCACACTAACAAAGGCGAAATCACTCGCGGCCTAGTTATTTATTATGACGTTACTTTAACCAACAATTTTTACATCAATGGTTTTAATGGTGCTGGCAACGCTTGTAACTTCAATCAAACCAATACTTTCCCTTGTCCAAATATGCCACCAAATGATCCCAAAAGATTTTCCTGTGCCATTCTCGTTGCTCAAGATAACTCTACTGGTGTTGCTGGTGTTATTCCAGGCTATGACGCTAGTAATTTTCCCGCAGGGTTGCCTAATGGTCTTGCAATTATAGATTTATGTGAGACAGGAGGGAGTTTCAATGTAATAGAATGTCCAGCAGAAAATAACCAAACACTTAGGTTAGTCGTATTAAAATCAACAAGACCACAAATAGGGTGTGCTTCTGCCAATACAGGAAGACAAGGAATATCAGGACTTGATCCTTCAGGTTATGTATTTTTCCTAACAGCTAGAATTACCCATATAGGTTCAACTTATAACTAATAGCAGTAAATTTGGGAGGAACTCTTATGCTAAAGTGGCTTATAAGCTTACTTTGTACTCTTTTTGTCTTTAATATTCCTATTTTTGCTCAACAATCAAATAGAACTCCTGTTGTTTATAGGACAATTAATCGAGGTGTTAATCCCCAAACTTCTGGTAGACTTTCTATTATTGATGCTTTAACTAATATAAGCATAGGAGAAATTAACCTACCAGGCCCAGGACAACATACAATTATCAAAAGATAAAACAAAAGCTTTTGTTACACGAGCATTGCCTAGTTTTAATGGAGGAAATTTAGGTTTATTTGTTGTTGATTTACAACAAGGTACTATTCGCACAATACTTAATTCATTTCCAGTTCTTAATGTAAAGCTAGCACCTGATGGACTAATATGGGCTATACTTGGTTTTGATAATTTGATTATTATCATAGACCCTCAAACTTTAGTTACAGTTAACACAATAAATATTGATAGTCCTAGAGATGTAGTTTTTAGTTCTAATAATACACAGGCTTTTATTTCTTCAGAAGGGATAATTAATGTTTATGACATACAAACTAGAAGAGTTGTAGCAACAATTAATAACATTCCAATTAATTCAATAACATCTGTAAGACCTATGGAAGTAGATGTTTCTCCTGATGGTAAATTCTTAGCTGTGGCTGTTCCTAGAAATATTATTATTATTGATATTAACTCTTTACAATTTATTGATAGAATTGATATTAACAGCACATCTTCATTTACTAGAACAGGTGTTAGGTTTAGTCCTAGTAACATACTTTATATTTCTGAGCTTGGAGGATTGGATTTATATAAGTATTCTTTAAGTTCTAAAGTATTGACTAAAATATTTACAGCTAATACTTTTACTATACAAAATTTTGCTATATCTTCAGATGGAAGCTTAATTTATATAACGGATTTGGCTGGTAGATCTATTATTGACCTTAAAACAGATACTCCAATTTTTCAAAGACGCGAGTTTGATACTGGAATAGAAAACTGTTCTGGAATAGAGCTAGCTGGCAATTTTACAATAGGGCAACCGCCAAATATTCAAGTAACAAGCCCTACAGCCAATCAACAGCTAATGCCGGGACAAAGCTTTAGAATAGAGTGGCAAACAACGGTTGCAGCACAAAGCTTTTCAATTGCAAGTCACAAAGTAGAACTATCAACCGACGGCGGACAGACTTTTACGGTTATTCCTGGAGCAGAACAACTTAGAGCAGACGCTAGAGACTTTAACTGGACAGTGCCAAATATCCAAGTTGCTAACAAAGCTCAAATTAGAGTCTCAACCGTTGACCTTGGGGCTAAAAGGGCTAACTCAATTACTGGTAATTTTACTATTGGAATGGGTGGAAGTGGCAATAACGACACTCAAGCACCTACAGTTAATTTTATTGCTCCAATGGGCGGCGAAAACTTCAACAGTGGCAGCAATTTAGCAATAAGCTGGATGTCAAACGATAATGTAGGGGTGGTTGCTCAAGACTTGTTTCTTTCAACCGATGGAGGCATGACTTTTACAACCACACTAGCAACAGGCTTGTCCGGTTCAACTCAAAGCTTTAATTTTGCAATTCCTCAAACACTTGAAACAAATCAAGCTCGCCTGCGCTTAATTGTTAGGGATGCTGCTGGTAATTCATCTCAAGCAATTACAGCTAACAACTTTCGCATTCAATCAGCAGTTGACAACCTTGCACCAACAGTAACCATTAGCCAACCAACATCAAATCAACAAGTTATGGCAGGTCAACCTATCCAAGTCAACTGGCAAAGCACTGATAATAGGGCTGTTATGTCTCAAGCCTTGTTGTTATCGTTAGATGGTGGGCAAAACTTTACTCAAGTAGCAAGCTTTGGAGCAACTGATAGTAGCTTTACACTCAATAATATTGCTGGGTTAAGCTTAACAACACCACAAGCAATAGTACGAATAACAGCAACAGACGCAGCAGGAAACACAGGTCAAGCAACGGCTCAATTTACAATCAACCCAACCATTACCCAAGCTTCATTTCAAGCTAAGATCTTAACCATCAATGGCATAGGCTTTATGTCCAACGGTGCTAACACCTTACAGCTATTTATTAATGACAAGTTAATTACAATTGCACCTCGTAGTGTCACCAATACTACATTTACTATCAAAGGCAATAAGAAAAAGCTTAATTTAATTAAAGGTAGTAATTCGGTTAGGCTTGTTGTTGATGGCCTTAGCTCTAATATGGGTAGCTTTATGTTTTAAGTATTTTAGATTAGGGGTGTAAGTGTTTTTCTTTACACCCCTAAATTTAGTTTATCTCTCAAAACCGTCGGGTAATTCCTTAAATGAACCTGATGTTGATGTGCTAGGTGGGGCCATAGCTTCTTGTGTAGCAAGTTGGTCAACATAATCTGAAATAGCCAATTGAAAATTGCCTGGATTAGATGAATAGTTGATGCCGTCTTGTACAGTTATAGTTCCACTACGTACAAGATCTTCTAAAACTTGATCAAAAGTCTGCATACCATCTATAGCACCATCTCGCATTGCATCAACAAGGGTTTTACCGCTTTGTTCGCCTTTTTCTACATAATCGCGGGTGCGTTGTGTGGATTTAAGTATCTCAATTGCAGCCATACGACCTTGCAAATCAGCACGAGGAATTAAGCGTTGGGAAATTATATAGCGGAAAGTTTGTGATAGGCGAATACGAACAATATGTTCTTCTGATTTTGGGAAAACGCCTATGATACGTTCAATTGTTCTAGCTGCATCAATTGTGTGAAGAGTTGATAAAACTAAGTGACCTGTTTCAGCCGCTTCTAAAGCAATTTCTACAGTTTCCATATCTCGCATTTCACCTACTAAAATTACTTTTGGAGCTTGACGAAGTGCAGAACGCAACGCACTCTTAAAATCAGGACAATCAGCATAAAGCTCGCGTTGATGAATAGTTGAGCTTCTATGCTGGTGGATAAACTCAATAGGATCTTCTATGGTGACAATATGATAGAAATGTCTCTCATTTATCATATTAATTATTGCTGCTAGGGTAGAAGATTTACCACTTCCTGTTGGGCCGGTGACTAAAACAATCCCATTTTTTAAGTCACATATACTTTTAAGTTGATTGGGTAGACCTAGATCTACAAATGTAGGTACTCGATTAGGTATTACCCGCATTACAATAGCATGAGTTCCGCGCTGCATAAAGATATTGACCCGAAACCTTGAAAATCCTGGCACACTATAAGACAAGTCCGCAGCACCAGACTTTTCTAATTTTTCTCTAGCTACAGTATTGTTAGCCGTCATTAGGTCACAAATAGATTTGGTATGACCAGGGGTTAACATTTCTAATCCTTGTAATTTTACGGCGCGGAGTTGACCTAGTAACTCAACTTGAGGTGGGCGACCAGGTGAAAAAATCAAGTCACTTACTTTGTCAGAGACAGAAATCATTGCACGTAAAACTTGATTAAATGCTTCATTTGCAGCGTTGGATGATGTTTGGCTGGAAGACATGGACAGCAATATCTCCTTAAATGGAAATGGGAAAATTTTGAGTTGGGAATGTTTTAGGTAAGGCAAATAGTAAATTTTTTCCTAATTTTTAGCAAGGACATACTTTATAAAGGCTAATTAATTTTGCTGGGTCTATTAGCACAAGCAAAAAACTTGTGCTAATAGATTTTTTAGGTGGGTTTAAGAGTTATTTTTCTTTCCAGTCAGGAAGCCTTCCTGGTGTCCAAGGTGCATCAATAGCATCCAAGGCTTTTTCTAAATTTTTAATGTCTATTTCTAGTAGAGTGCGAAGTTTGTTTAATTCTTGAGTAAACTCTTCAGATGCAATTTTATAAGAATCAAGCTGCGTTTGTGTTGGTGGTGCAGTGGAAAGATATTGATCATCAACAACATTGCTAGCACGTTCAGCAATGGAAATAGGGACATTTTCATTACGAGAACGCAAAGAATTATCACCACGTAAGCGAAGAAGAATTTCATTTAATTTGTTTTCTACTGCTAAAGAATCCGTAATTAGCTTATTATCAGGTGCGCTTGAGTTTTTAGCTGCTTGTCTAATGTTACCAAGGCGCACTTTTAATTCATTTGCTGTCTGTAATGCTCCTGATACAGCACGTTGCAGGCTAACAGCTTTTTTCTGAAATTCAACATGTGCAACTCGGTCGCTTTGTGTAGCTAGCTGAGTGTCTAAGACTTTTACAGTAAAAGTTTGGGACTCACCTATAGGGGTTATTTGACCATCTAGTTGTTTTGCTAAAGAAACTTTGTAAGTACCAGGTAAAACTAAAGAACTAGCTGCTAATTCTCCTTCTGTATTTGGACGGCTGTTAACTGAGACAGGAGGATAGCGTAAATTCCAAGTGACTCGATTTATACCAGCGGATGCTGGGCCAGTAAATTTGCGAACAACATTACCATTAGAATCAGTAATAGTTAGTATAATTTCCGGGGTCGGTTCTTCATCTTCTGCTCGAAGTTGCTCAGGTGTTGGATAAGGAGCAGTTTGTTTATTTTTTTCGGCTTCTTTTTCAGCTTCTTGTCTTTTTTGCTTTTTGGTTTTTAGAGAATCTTTTAAGTAGTAAGTAATGGTTGCGCCAAATGCAGGATTATCTGCTACAAAGAAGTTGTCACCTTGAAAAGATTTTCCTTGTCCTCCTCTAATGGTTCAGCTTGAATGTACCACCAAGGATCTTTAACTGGAAAAACTACTGTTTCTTGGGAAAGTAGATCTTGGGTAATTGTGCGTAAAGGAGAATAATTATCCAAAATATAAAAACCACGGCCAAAAGTAGCTAATACAAGATCATTTTCTCTTTTTTGAATTACAAGGTCTTTTATTGCAATGGTTGGAAGACCAGACTTTAATTGAATCCATTTCTTACCAGCATCAATTGTAAAAAATAGTCCAAATTCTGTACCAACAAATAGTAAGTTAGGGTTGATATGATCTTCGGCAAAAGCTAAAACAGGCCCGTTTTCTGGTAAATTGCTAGCAATGGCTGACCAGGTTTTTCCTGTGTCAGTACTTTTTAACAAATAGGGCTTAAAGTCGCTATTTTTATGGTTATCAAATGATGCGTAAACTGTGTTAGTGTCGTGCTGAGAAGCAAAAAGTCTAGTTACATAAGTTGTATCTGGAACGGAAGGAAATTTTTCTATTTTACGCCAGTTATTTCCACCATCTTCAGTAATTTGAATTAAACCATCATCGCTACCAACATAAATTAAGCCTTCTTTTTTAGGTGATTCTGTTAGTGCTGTAGCATTGCCGTAAAAAGAAGTAGAAGCATGTTTTGCTACTGCATCAACACCCCAAACTTTATCCATAACAGGTAATTTATTGCGGTCAATTGCCCGTGATAGCTCATTATTTATTACTTTCCAACTATTTCCGCGATCATCGCTACGGAAAAGCTTATTAGCCGCAAAATAAAGTCTAGTGTTTGAGTGAGGGCTAATAATTAAGGGTGAGTCCCAATTCCAACGAAGCGGCGCGTCCCCTTTTGCTTCTTGTGGTTTGATGCCAATAAATTCACCCGTTCGCTTATCAAACCGAACTAGTCCACCATATTGACTTTCACCATAAATAATATTTGGGTCTTGTGGATCTACTTGGACGCGGAAACCATCTCCACCAACGACAACAAACCAATCTGCATTGGTAATACCTGAAGCACTACGGGTTTGAGAAGGGCCTCCTAAAGTAAAGTTATCTTGTGTTCCACCATAGACATTATAAAAAGGTGTGGCGTTATCTACTGTTAAATCATAGAATTGCGTGACAGATAAATTGCTTTTATAATTCCAATTTTCTCCACGATCAAAACTTTCATATATTCCACCATCACAACCAACTAGGTAGTAATTTGGATGTTTAGGATCAATCCACATTGCATGAGTATCGACATGCTTAAATTTTTCAGGAACTCTATTTAAGGTTTTACCCCCATCATCAGATACCATTAGAAAGGTATTAAGAATGTAAAGACGATCAACATCTTTAGGATCTGCAACTATTTGTGAATAATAAAGCGCGGTAGCATCAAAAGGATTTCTCTTTTCCCAAGTTGCTCCATAGTCTGTAGAACGGAAAATACCACCTTTTTTATTTGCTGCTTCAACAGTTGCATAAAGAACTTTATTATCTACAGGAGAAATTGCTAATCCTATTCTACCTAGGTCATCACTTGGTAGACCTGATTTTAGTTTTGTCCAAGTTTCTCCAGCATCAGTAGACTTATAGATAGCACTTTCCGGGCCACCATTAATCAACGTCCAAACATGACGACGGCGTTGATAAGCAGCAGCATAAAGCACATCAGGATTAACAGGATCTTGGATAACATCTGTTACACCAGTATTTTCACTAATGCTTAAGGATGCTTTCCATGTTTTTCCTCCATCTGTAGTCTTAAATAAACCTCGCTCTCCGCCCGGGCCCCATAAACGGCCTTGAGATGCAACATAAAGAGTGTTGCTACTACGTGGGTCAATAATGATACGGGCAATGTGTTCTGAGGTTTTTAATCCCATATTTTTCCAGCTTTTACCCCCATCATCAGAACGATAAATTCCATCACCATAAGCAACACTACGTTGTGAATTAAGTTCCCCTGTTCCTACCCAAACTGTAGCGGGATTTTTGGATCTAGAGTAACAGCCCCTATGGAGTAGGATCCTTCATTATCAAAAACAGGTGTCCAAGTTGTACCAGCATTTGTAGTTTTCCAGACACCTCCAGATGCTACTCCAACATAATATTGGCTACGATCGCTAGGGTTTACAGCAAAAGCGATTATACGGCCAGAAGTTAATGCTGGGCCAATGGCACGAAATTTTAAGCCTCCAAAAGTTGAAGAGCTTAAAGGATCTTTTTTTTCTTCTGATGTAGCTTTTTGCCCATAAACAACTTGGTTATGCACTAATATCAACAGACCAAGTAACAAATAGAGTATTTTCACGGTGACTTTCTCCTTAAAATAATAAAATAAAAATTTTGGTGCGGAGTTTGGCCTTAGACATTAACAAATAACTATTTAACAGAAAAGAGCTTAGAGAAAATTAAAAATAAAACATTTTTACTGTTTATAAATAATAAATAACCCTTTTTTAGTATTAGGAATATTTAACTATGTAACAAAAGTTGAAAAGGGAGAAAGATTACGTAATTAGCAAAGATTTTTCTTTTGAGAGAAAAACTTGCTAATTACAGCTAAATGAAATATTTAGTAGTAATTTTAATTTTATCAAACTATACTTTGTTTTTAATTACTTACAAAAGATAGCATAATGGTAAAAGTTTTTGTTTTAATGATAGACAACTTCTACTATTATTAGCCATAGCTAGACAATTATAATTTCTTTGAACTTTACAATTAGTGAAAGATTTTTGTACTTTTTTGTACTTACTATTATAATTGTTCGGAAAATCTTAATATAAAAATTAAGGTCCAAACTCAGCAGAGAAAGCCATAACCAAAAGAAAGAAGAAAACAAGGAGGAAAAAATGCACAAGCTCAAAGTAGGTCTCTGTATATTATTGAGCCTCTTATTATGCCCGTTATGGCCGCTCCCAACCCAAGCACAAGCCACAGGAATAATACCTAATGTAACAGTAGAACCAGGTATTTTTCAAACATCACAAACAACTAGTGCTGTTGTTAGTGTTACTAATGTTGGCGGTAGCAACACCATAGCCAATGGTGATAGATTTAGTATAACTTTTAATACTACTCTTGGGACGGTAACATCGGTCAATCCACAAGTTTTTGTTTCTCAACCTTCACCCTCTGGATTTAGTCCAATTCAATTTTTAGTCCAAGGTCCTACTCAAACCGGTGAAGTTGCTGTTACTTATGTAGGCCCAAATAGAACATTTGTAGCAGGAGATTCATTTTCAGTTCATATAGACTTCACTTCCGGTTCATTAGCGGGTCAAGGTGTTGTTTTGGTGAATTTAACTGCTTTTAGTACACCTATAACAGGACGATACACTTTAACAGGTGATAACCAAGTTGTCCCTGTTGTAAATTTTAATATTTCTGCAACCGGTGCAACCGGAGCAACAGGTGCAACAGGTGCAACTGGTGCAACTGGTGCAAGCGGAACAACAGGAGCAACAGGTGCAACAGGAGCAACCGGAGCAACAGGAGCAACCGGAGCAACAGGAGCAACCGGAGCAACAGGAGCAACCGGAGCAACCGGAGCAACCGGAGCAACAGGAGCAACAGGAGCAACCGGTGCAACAGGAGCAACAGGAGCACAGGAGCGACAGGAGCGACAGGAGCGACAGGAGCGACAGGAGCGACAGGAGCGACAGGAGCGACAGGAGCGACAGGAGCGACAGGAGCGACAGGAGCGACAGGAGCAACAGGAGCAACAGGAGCAACCGGAGCAACCGGAGCGACAAGGAGCAACAGGAGCAACAGGTGCAACCGGAGCAACAGGAGCAACAGGAGCAACCGGAGCGACAGGAGCAACCGGAGCAACCGGAGCGACAGGAGCAACAGGAGCAACCGGAGCAACTGGTGCGACAGGAGCAACAGGAGCAACAGGAGCAACAGGAGCAACAGGAGCAACAGGAGCAACAGGAGCAACCGGAGCAACAGGAGCAACAGGAGCAACAGGAGCAACAGGAGCAACCGGAGCAACAGGAGCAACTGGTGACACAGGAGCAACAGGAGCAACAGGAGCAACAGGAGCAACCGGAGCAACAGGAGCAACAGGAGCAACAGGAGCAACCGGAGCAACTGGTGACACAGGAGCGACAGGAGCAACAGGAGCAACAGGAGCAACAGGAGCAACAGGAGCAACAGGTGCAACCGGAGCAACCGGCGACACAGGAGCAACAGGAGCAACAGGAGCAACAGGAGCAACAGGAGCAACAGGTGCAACAGGTGCAACAGGTGCAACTGGTGCAACAGGAGCGACAGGAGCAACAGGTGCAACAGAGCAACAGAACAGGAGCAACAGGAGCAACAGGAGCAACAGGAGCAACAGGAGCAACAGGAGCAACAGGAGCAACAGGAGCAACAGGAGCAACAGGAGCAACAGGAGCAACAGGAGCAACAGGAGCAACAGGAGCAACAGGAGCAACAGGAGCAACAGGAGCAACAGGAGCAACAGGAGCAACAGGAGCAACAGGAGCAACAGGAGCAACAGGAGCAACAGGTGCAACAGGAGCAACAGGAGCAACAGGAGCAACAGGAGCAACAGGAGCAACAGGTGCAACAGGTGCAACAGGTGCGACAGGTGCAAATGGTACAGTTCCTCTACCATTCTCAGGAACAACAGGACTAGTATTAGGAACAACAAATCCAGCATCCTTCTCCGTTACACTATCAGGATCAGCGAATATCAATGCAGGAAGTTCAGCAATACAAGGAACAGTGAATTCACCACTTAGCTTAAATGGTGTAGCAGGAAGAGTAGCAGTAGGAAATGGTAGTAATGCTATATTAGGTATGGCTCCTGCTAATAGTAACAACAATGCTGGTGCTTTCGTTGGCAATGTTCTTATCCAAGGTACACTTAGCTTACCTGGAAGAATTTCTTCTGTTATGGATCATCCATTAGATCCTGCTAACAGAACTTTATCTCATACTTCCATTCAATCTTCAGAAGCATTAAATGTCTACAGTGGCACTATTGCTCTTGATGAAAATGGCGAAGCTTGGGTCAATTTACCTGATTGGTTTGAAGCTCTTAATAAAGACTTCAGATATCAAATCACTCCTATTGGAGCCTACTCTAAACTTTACATTGGAAAAGAGTTAGAAAATGGTAAGTTCAAGATTGCAGGCGGCAAACCAGGAATGAAAGTTTCTTGGCAAATTTCAGGAGTACGTCATAATCCAGGATTTGAACCAACCCCAGTAGATCAGCTTAAACCGGCTGACCAACGAGGTTTATATTATAATCCTGAAGCTTATGGTAAACCTATTGAGAAAAGTATTTTCAGTAATAATCCTGAAATAATGGAATTTTTGAAACTCCAACGCCAAAACGCTGGTCGTCTCAATTCTTCTAATTAGTTTTTACTTGTTTTCTTTTAAGGGCTATAGATTGTTCATTTTCAAAAAGGACAATCTATAGTCTTAAGTACAAAGTGAAAATTAAAATTTTCTATTTTGATTAACTCCTACAACTTTAGTAAGGTTTTAGGTAAAGCTTTAATGAGTGGTTAAAATTATGAAATTAAGGTCCAAACTCAGCAGAGAAAGCCATAACCAAAAGAAAGAAGAAAACAAGGAGGAAAAAATGCACAAGCTCAGAGTAGGTCTCTGTATATTATTGAGCCTCTTGCTATGTCCGTTATGGCCGCTCCCAACCCAAGCACAAGTGTCAGGTATAATACCTAATGTAACAGTAGAGCCAGGTATTTTTCAGACATCACAAGCAACCAGTACGGTTGTTAGTATTACTAATGTTGGCGGTACAAACGTAATAGCCAATGGTGATACATTTACCATAACATTTAATACTACTCTTGGGGTGGTGACATCGGTCAATCCACAAGCTTTTGTTTCTCAACCTTCACCCTCTGGATTTACCACTAATGATTTTTTAGTACAAGGCCCTAATCAATTCGGAGCGGTAATAGTTACTTTTGTGGGTGCAGGAGCTCGTAGGATATTTGCGGCAGGGGATTCATTTTCACTTCATATAGATTTTATTTCTGCCTCATCAGCAGGCCAAGGTTCAGTTCAAGCAAGTTTAACGGCTTTTGCTACATCTCCAACAGGACGCTACGCTTCAACAAGCGATACACAAGTTGTTCCTGTTGTAGATTTTGGTATTAATGCGACAGGAGCAACTGGTGCAACTGGTAACACAGGAGCAACTGGGGCAACCGGGGCAACCGGTATTGGAGCAACAGGAGCAACAGGAGCAACCGGGGCAACTGGTGTAACAGGTGTAACTGGAACAACAGGAGCAACTGGGGCAACTGGTGCAAGAGGAGCAACCGGAGCAACAGGAGCAACAGGTGCAACTGGAGCAACAGGTGCAACAGGAGCAACAGGAGCAACAGGTGCAAGTGTAACAGGAGCGACAGGAGCAACCGGAGCGACAGGAGCAACAGGAGCGACAGGAGCAACCGGAGCAACCGGAGCAACTGGTGCAACAGGAGCAACAGGAGCAACAGGTGCAACCGGAGCAACAGGTGCAACAGGAGCAACAGGAGCAACAGGAGCAACCGGAGCAACCGGAGCAACCGGAGCAACCGGAGCAACCGGAGCAACCGGAGCAACAGGAGCAACCGGAGCAACAGGAGCAACCGGAGCAACAGGTGCAACCGGAGCAAGTGTAACAGGAGCAACAGGTGCAACCGGAGCAACTGGTGACACAGGAGCAACAGGAGCAACAGGAGCGACAGGAGCAACAGGAGCAACAGGAGCAACAGGAGCAACCGGAGCAACCGGAGCAACCGGAGCAACTGGTGACACAGGAGCAACAGGAGCAACAGGAGCGACAGGAGCGACAGGAGCAACCGGAGCAACAGGAGCAACTGGAGCAACTGGTGATACAGGAGCAACAGGAGCAACAGGAGCAACAGGAGCAACAGGAGCGACAGGAGCAACAGGAGCAACAGGAGCAACAGGAGCAACAGGAGCAACTGGTAACACAGGAGCAACAGGAGCAACAGGAGCAACTGGGGCAAGTATTACAGGAGCAACAGGAGCAACAGGAGCAACAGGAGCAACAGGAGCAACTGGTAACACAGGAGTAACAGGAGCAACCGGAGCAACTGGTGCAAGAGGAGCAACAGGAGCAACAGGAGCAACAGGAGCAACAGGAGCAACAGGAGCAACAGGAGCAACTGGTGCAACAGGTGCGAGTGTAACCGGAGCAAGAGGAGCGACAGGAGCAACCGGAGCAACAGGAGCAACCGGAGCAACTGGAGCGACAGGAGCAACAGGAGCAACTGGAGCGAGTGTAACAGGAGCAACCGGAGCAACAGGTGCAACAGGTGCGACAGGTGCAATTGGAGTTTTTGCATTGCCATTCTCAGGAACAACAGGATTAGTATTAGGAACAACAAATCCAGCATCCTTCTCCGTTACATTAACGGGAACAAACGTTGTTGCAGGAAGTTCAGCAATACAAGGAACAGTGAATTCACCACTTAGCTTAAATGGTGTAGCAGGAAGAGTAGCAGTAGGAAATGGTAGTAATGCTATATTAGGTATGGCTCCTGCTAATAGTAACAACAATGCTGGTGCTTTTGTTGGCAATGTTCTTATCCAAGGTACACTTAGCTTACCTGGAAGAATTTCTTCTGTTATGGATCATCCATTAGATCCTGCTAATAGAACTTTATCTCATACTTCCATTCAATCTTCAGAAGCATTAAATGTCTACAGTGGCACTATTGCTCTTGATGAAAATGGCGAAGCTTGGGTCAATTTACCTGATTGGTTTGAAGCTCTTAATAAAGACTTCAGATATCAAATCACTCCTATTGGTAGTGAAGCTGAGCTTTATATTGCAAAAGAAGTAACCAACAATAAGTTCAAGATTGCAGGTGGCAAACCAGGAATGAAAGTTTCTTGGGAGATTTCAGGAGTACGTCATAATCCAGGATTTGAACCAACCCCAGTAGATCAGCTTAAACCGGCTGACCAACGAGGTTTATATTATAATCCTGAAGCTTATGGTAAACCTATTGAGAAAAGTATTTTCAGTAATAATCCTGAAATAATGGAATTTTTGAAACTCCAACGCCAAAACGCTGGTCGTCTCAATTCTTCTAACTAATTTTGCTTATTTTCCTTAGTCAAAAGAATCTACCTAGTTTTAGGTAGATTCTTTTATTTTAAAAAGTTAATTTTATTAAAAATTTAAGTAAAGTTTTTTATATCCCTACTATTATTTAGAATAATGATTATGTATTGCGGCTTTATTTTTCTAGTAAATCAGTTTTATTATTAATCTCTTAAACCAAATAAATAAAAATGTGCAAACTTGTGTGGTTGAGTTATAAGTTCAAAAGATCTTTCTGCAATGCTTTTGTTACTTATTAATTTCCAATTTGGATTTAAGATAAGATTTTAATTTATAATAAGATAATTACTTAATTTATTTATGAAATTTTTTTTATTACTTATAATCAACATTATTTTTATATTTCTATTTGTTAGTTGTCGTGAAGGTCAATTTATTGATAATAAAACAAATACTGAAACCAAAATAAACTCTAAAAACTTAATAGAATTAGATGACAAAGAGTTATTAAAAATAACTACAAAAATAGACAAACTCTTGTCTAAGTCTGTAAAAGAAAATGAGCCAGGACTAGCTATTTTAGTAGTAAAAGATAGTCGGGTTATTTACCGTAAGGGCTATGGAATAGCTAACTTAGAAAATGAAACCCCCGTTAAAGGTGACACTATTTTTTATACTGCTTCGGTTTCTAAACAATTTACTGCTATGGCAATTATGATTTTGGCTGAAGCAGGAAAATTAAGTTATGACGACCCTTTAACTAAATTTTTTCCTAATTTTCCAGATTATGCTAAAAAAATTACAGTAAAACACTTGCTTTATCATACAAGTGGGCTATCGGACTATATAGAAACTTTTAAGGACAAAGAAAATCTTACAGATTCGGTGGCTATCACCAAAAAGGCAATAGAAATATTAGCTAAACAAAAAGAACCTGATTTTGAAGCAGGAACAAAGCATGAGTATAGTAACTCTGGATATTTGGTTTTAGCTGGAATTGTTGAACAGGCTTCAGGACAAGATTTTCCTACATTTGTAAAAGAAAAAATCTTTCAACCTTTAGAAATGAAAGAAAGTTCTGTAATAACAACTAGTAAGGATTTACCAGAGAAATTAGCTAGAGGATATAAATTAAAAAACTCAAATTACAAGGATGTTGAATTTGGGAAAAGTTCGCTAGATCTTTGTTATGGTGACGGCGGTATTTTAACTAGCGTTCAAGATATGTATAAATGGGATCAAGCTCTTTATACAGAGAAGTTAGTCAAAGCAAACACCTTAAAACTAGCTTTTAGTGCTGGAACGCTTGGTAATGGTGAAAAAATAGACTATTCCGATGGATGGGGTTATGGATTTGGTTGGGCAATAGGTGATATTGCTGGGCAAGAATTAATTACCCATAGCGGATCTTGGTATGGTTGGGCAACAGTTATTGCCCGTGTTCCTAGCAAAAATTTAAGTGTTGTTATTTTTGCAAATACAGATGAAATTGATGTTTCAGATATTTCATTGAAAATTGCAAAAATGTTTTTGAAATAGCCAGAATCTTATAATTCAGCTAAAGCTAAAGCTAAATTACTTAATCCATTAGATAGTGTTGTTGGATTTATACCTAATCCAATACGAAGATGATCTGGTGATTCAAAAAACTTCCCTGGCACAACAACTGTGTCATATTTTTGCTTTAGTAGTTTACAAAGTTCTTCTACATTTTTATTTTTTAACTTAGGAAATACTACAGTTCCAAATTCTGGTCTTACAGTAACAAGATTTTTTTGATTATCTAAAAATTGGTTAATTAATAAATGGTTTTTGGTTAATAAATTTTTGGCTTTAGTAGCAATTTTATCTATATTTTTAAGGGCAATTACGCTTAACAATTCTGCTGGATGGGGTGCCATAACTCCAAATAAGTCATTAAGTAGCCACATTTTTTTAGCTAATTCAGAGTTAGCCAATATCCAACCGCATCGCAGTCCACTTAAACCATAAACTTTAGTTAAACTATTTGTAATTATAAAATGTGGGCCTAAATGAAAAGCCGATCGGGGAGTTTTTTCAAACATACTTTCTAGATAAACTTCATCTACTAAAACATATGCTTTTCCGTAAGCAATTTCGCTTATTTGAGATAAAATAGCTTCACTAGTAAATATTCCAGTAGGATTATGTAAGTTAGTTAAAATAATTAATTTAGTTTTAGGAGTAATAGCTTTTTTAATATCATCTGGGTTAATTTGATAGCCATCTTCAAAACGTCGAGGAAAGCGGTTTATTTTAGCTCCAAGGTATTGTGCTACAGCTAGAATTGGGTCATAAGTTGGCTGTTCAATTAAAACCTCATCACCTGGCTCTAGCAGGCTTGCCATAACCAAATGATTAGCTAGAGAAGTCCCTATTGCTAAAACGACTGAGTTTGAATCAACGTTATACTTTGTTGCTAAGGTTTGCAGTAAAGGTTCATAACCATAAATGCTATTTCCACTAATTTCTAAATCGTCTATTGAAACAGGTAAATCTTTAATAGAGTAATTTTCCAGTCCACTTGGTGCTAGGCTAAATTTGCCGCTACTTTGGAGTTTGGCCCATTGCATATAAGTAGATTCTTTTACTATGTTCATTTAAGTTTGTTTTCCTTTCCAGAAGAAATAAACTGGAATTGCTAGCAGCATTATAGCTATTCCTATAAGGCTATTTAATGGATATTTATAAATTGTGCTTAAAACAATTGTCCAGCAGGCTAACATAAAGATTATTGTTGAAAAAGGGTGAGCAGGCATTTTATAAATTTCTTGGTTGTTCTTAGTTTTTTGTTTGCTTTGTAGTCTAAACAAGCAAAGAGCAACTAGGCCAAAAAAAATAAAATCTGTTGACACTACATAATTTAAGATCTCTTCATACTGACCTGAAAGAGCAATTACCGAAGCAAAAAACCTTGCAAAATAATAGCTACACTTGGGACATTTCTAACAGGATCAATCCATGCAACTTGCTGAAAAAAAAGCTTATCTGTTGCCATAGCAAAATAGACTCGTGAGCCGTTAACATACTTTGGCTTAAGTAACCAAATGTAGAAATTGTAATAGCTATAGCAATTAATTTAGCTCCTTTTTGACCTAGTAGATTTGTCATCACGGCTGATGCTGGCGTAGTGCTGCTAGCTAAACCTGCTGTTCCTAAAACACTTATACAAACATAATTTACACCCAAATAAAGTATTACTACACCCATCACACCAATAATTAAAGCACGGGGCAAGGTTTTTCTTACATTGTCTACTTCACCAGAAATAAAGCTAGCCGTTTGCCAGCCTCCATAAGCAAAAAGTACAGGTGTCATTGCTGCCGCAAAAGCTAAAATTTCATTTTGATTTGAAATTATTTTTGGCTGATTTGTAGGATTATTGACACTAGGACTACTAAGTAATAAACCAAGAAGAATTAGTGCTAAAATTGCTAAAATTTTTAGTACCATTAAAATACTTTGTAATAAACTCCCAGCACGCAAACCTAAACAATTAATTAAGGTAAGGAAAGCTAGAGAAGCTACTGCAATAATTCCTTCTTTTATGTTTATATTAGTTAATTCAATAAAGTAGCGGGCAAATGTCATAGCAACAGCAGCCATTCCGCCTGTTTGAATTACTAGCAGCATTGTCCAACCATAAATAAAAGCTACAATTGGATGAAAGGCTTCTTTAAGATAAGCATATTGTCCACCAACATTTGGAAGACGAGAAGCTAATTCACTGTAAATAAAAGCACCTAATAGAGCAATAAGCCCACCAACAGCCCAAGCAGAAAGTATTAATGTTGGTGTATTAACTTGACGAGCTACAACATAAGGGTTAATAAAAATACCAGATCCAATAATTCCACCCATCACTATCATTGTTGTGTCAAATAAGCCTATTTTTTTCATATTTTTCTAGTTTTTCTAAAAAGTGTAATTTAAGGTTGCAAAAGATTTTTTTTGATAATTAATTAAAGTATAGTAAACAAATTTGATACTATTAAATTATGTTTTACACTTGGTTAGCAAATTTCGGATCATAGTATTAACTAAAACACAATGGATAAGATAGAAAATATTTTTATTAAAACGGGGCTAATTACAGAAAAAGAACTTGAAGCGGCAACTAAAGAAAAGGAAAAAACTCCTTGGGTTTCTATTTCGGAAGTTCTAATTTCACTTAACTATGCTACTGATAAAGGTATTGCATCGGTTCTTTCTACCCAATTAGGATTGCCTTTAGTAGAACTTCCAGCAGATATGGAAGTGGATCAAGAGTTACTCCAGCTTTTTGGAGTAAAATTAGCTAATAAATATAGTATTTTTCCTATCTCCAGAACTGGGAAAATACTAAAATTAGCAATGGGCAATCCGCTAGATTTTAATGCTATCCAAGCTGTTGAGTTTAAGCTAACCTGTAGTATTTCACCTGTAGTAGCTTCTTATGCCGATATTCGAGCGGCAATAGAGCGAAGTTATTCAATAGATGAAGACATCGAAGACATAATCAATGATGCTCGTTATAGCCAAGGCCCGGAATTTGTTAACGATCAAGATGACAATTCTAATATGGCCTTAAATAAGCTAAAAGTAGAAAGTCAAACGGCTCCTACCGTAAGAATAGTTAATAAAATACTTCAAAAAGCTGCTCGTATGGGTGCAAGTGATATCCATATTGAAGCCCAACAACAGGAAGTCGCCGTTCGTTATAGAATTGATGGAATAATGAATGACATTATGAAACTCCCTAAAGCTATGCTTAATGGGATTGTTTCCCGAATTAAAATCATTGCAAAACTAGATATTGCTGAACGCCGTATTCCTCAAGACGGTAAGTTGATAATGGCTTATGAGGGCCGTCAATTTGATGTTCGGGTTTCAACCCTTCCAACAAAGTTTGGTGAAAAAGTAGTAATGCGTTTGCTAAATGCTTCAAATAGTACAGTTTCCTTAGATGAAATAGGACTACTTCCATCAGCAATGCGCTTAATGCTTCATTTTAGCGAACTAAAACAAGGGATTGTTTTAGTTACTGGGCCAACTGGATCAGGAAAAACAACTACGCTATATGCTTTACTAAAAGAACTATTAAAGAAAAAGCTTAATATTGTTACTTTTGAAGACCCAATAGAGTATCAAATTCCAGGTGTTAACCAAGTACAAATAAATGAGAAAAAAGGGCTTACATTTGCAAATGGCCTACGTTCAGCACTGCGCCAAGACCCAGATGTTATAATGGTTGGTGAAATTAGAGATGCTGAAACTTTAGAAGTTGCCTTGCAAGCATCTATCACAGGTCACTTAGTACTTTCTACTGTACATACTAATGATGCTGCTTCAACAATTTCACGGATAAAGAATTTAGGAGGAGAAAATTTTCAAATTTCTAGTGGTCTTGCAGGCATTGTTGCACAAAGATTAGTTCGTACAATTTGCAATAATTGTAGAGAAGTTCATAGTCCCAAGCCAAATATTATGAAACAGTTACAAGCAAAGGCAGGAGAAGATTTTTCCTACACTTTTTATAAGGGTAAGGGTTGTGATAAATGTTCAAATACTGGTTATCGTGGTCGAATGGGTGTTTATGAAGTGCTAGATGTTAATAATTCTATCCAAAGTTTAATTGTTGCTGATGCTTCTGATATACAAATTAGAGAACAAGCTATTGAAAATGGTATGTTTACTATGGCAATGGATTGTATAGAAAAACTTCGTTATGGTGTGACAACCATTGATGAACTAGAAAGGGTGTTTGTTTTAGACTCAAAAATTGGGGATAAATGTCCAGGTTGTGAAAAAACTTTAACACAACAATTTGGTATTTGTCCTTATTGTAGTTATGTTTTAATCCATATTTGTCCTAGCTGTAAAAAAGAAATGGATCCCGATTGGAATCTCTGTCCTTTTTGCCGCATTGACCTTAGAAAACCTTTTCCCCCTATAGCTAATGACCATTTATTAGCTGCTGCACCACAGCAAAAGCTATTACCCACTGAATATAATAGATTGGCCTTGCCTCCAATGCAGGAACAAAAAATAAATCAAAATAACCTTTCACTCTCAGCAGCAAATCCACCTAAACAACTGTTATTGAGTAATTACAATGAAGAATTGATGGAGGAAATAATCATAGGCGAATCCTACCCATTAAATAAAACAGATATATTTTTACCTAATAGTAACCTACCAACACAGCAACAAACAAATGTGGTAGCAGAAAGGCCACAATATAATGTTTTAATTGTTGAAGGGGATGAGATTTTAGTTATTGGTTTACAAACTTATCTTACCCGTGAAAATTTTAATGTTAGAGTTGCTAGAGATGGTTTTGAAGCCCTAGAATCAATGCTAGCTTTTACGCCTCAACTAGTTGTTGTTGATATTATGACCCTTCGTATGGATGGTTATGAGTTTATACGGGCTTTACGTCAAGAATCATCAACTACGTTTTTACCAGTAATTATTTTGTCTACCAAAGATAGTATTGAGGATAAAATATTAGGGTTTACTCTAGGAATAGATGATTACTTAGATAAACCGTTTTCCTCTGAGGAACTTAGCTCACGTATTAGAACCGTGTTAAGGCCTATTTATGGATAGGAAGGAATACTAATGCTAGATAGAAAAGAACTTTTTGCAGGCCGTCAGCTAACAATGTTGGACTCACTAAGCCAAAAATCTAGCTTTCAAGCTGTGTCTGTAGCTAGCAAAAAACTCAACTTAAATATTAAAGCTCAAGATGCTAAAGTTTACTTTCTTTCTATCAAAGATATTAAAGACCAACTAAATTTTACTGATACAATTGCTGTTGCTGTTTCTACAGAAATAAAAGGACAATTACCTGCTACTAGCCTTTTACTTATTTCTAAAGATAATGCCTTAAATATTATTGCTAGCACAATAGGTGCAAAAAGTGACCGTCCAATCTCATTTTTTTCTTTTACTCCTCAAATGGTGCTAAAAATTTTAGCTGAAAGTTTTGCTACTTCTTTTGCTAAAAACTTGTCTTTAACATTTCCTGGTGAAGCAGATTCGCTAGTTAGCACACCAGAAGTTTTTTTTGATAATTGGAGTAAAAACTTAGAAACTGTGTTTTCTCGTGCTTGCTCAAATATAAATGATTATTATGTTGTTTTTACACTTATATTTAACACCATTATAAATAACAACAATTGCCAAGGCTTTCAACTTTATTTACTAGATCGAAGTGTTTTACAAAGCTTAGTCAGAGAATAAAATAATTAATTTTTAACTTAACAGAATTTTAGCTAAATGATTTATTGATTTATTTATTGATTGCTGCTTCTGATAAAGTCGTTTAGTCAACGATAAATTCATTCAAAAAACTGAGCAAGGAAACTTTTGGTTCTTTAGATAAAATTAATTTTAGAGGATTTTATGACAGAATTTACTCCAACAGACCGAACCACATTAAAACGCTTACCAAAACGAGGTGATTATAAAAAAGATGTTGTTTATAAAATTCTTGATGAAGGATTTGTTTGTCATATAGGCTTTATTGCTGATGGTAATCCCTATGTAATTCCTACGGGTTATGCTCGCCAGGGTGATAGATTGATATTTCATGGCTCAACAGCTAGCAGGATGATGCGCTCGCTATCAGAAGGCATAGATGTTTGTGTTACAATAACTTTAATTGATGGAATTGTGCTGGCAAGGTCGGCTTTTCATCATTCTTTTAACTATCGATCAGTAGTGATGTTTGGCTGTGCAACGCTAATAACAGACAGAGAAGAAAAAATGTCAGCTTTAGAAGCTTTTACTGAACATATAATGCCGGGCCGCTGGTCAGAAGCTCGTATTCCCAATGAACAAGAGCTTAAAGCTACTTCGGTTTTGGCACTTCCCTTAACAGAAGTTTCTGCAAAAGTGCGAACAGGTCAGCCAATTGATGATGAGGAAGATTATAACTTGCCAGTTTGGGCTGGGGTTTTGCCATTGCAGCTAGCTACTAAGGAATTAATTGCAGATGAAAGAAATATTGGAGATGTGCCAGATTATCTTTATAAATATATGGATAGAAATAAGATAAAATAAAAAAGCCCTACCTTGTAGGGTAGGGCTAGGGAGTAACTAGTAAGTGAAGATAATTATGCTTTCATTTGCCATGCCATATTCATTTTAATGTCATTTTGTGGAGCTTGTTGAGTAGTTGGAGGTTGTTGTTCAGCAGGTGATTGAGCATTGTTCTTTAACACACTAAGAGCTAGTTCTAATGCTGCTATTGCTAATTCAATTTCCTTGCTATTAGTTGGTGGGTTGCCAACCTCCATGCCTGGAGGCATTTGAGGTGGTTTTGGTGCAACGGGTTCTTTTGGTTCTTTAGGAATTCCTGGTTTAACAACTTGGTCATCACCTGGTTTGCCTGCTAGTAAATCTTTTAACATTTGAATTACAGATTTTAATAAATCAAGTATTTGGCTAAATGGGTTGCTTTTATCAGCTTGACCAGCTTGACCAGCTTGACCAGTTTGACCAGTTTGACCAGTTTGACCAGTTCCGGTTGTTGGTTTGGTTGGATCAGCTTGACCAGCACCATTAGTTGAATTTGGGGCTTTTGTATCACTAAGCTTGTCAACTAATTTTTCTAATAAACCAATGATTTGAGAATTTTGTTTAAGTACGGATTTAACAATTTTTAAGGAATCTTTTACTAGGTCTAATACTTTATCAACTACTTTACCTAATTTTGGCTCTTTTGGCCCTTCTACTTGACCTGGTTCGCATTTAGCTTGATCCATTTTGTCCATTTTGTCCATTTTGTTTGGTTCGCAGTAGGCTCGACCGTTTTTATCCATTTCTTGCATACCAGCTTTTTCCCAGCTATTGTTGTTGTTGACCATATCATAAGCTTTGGAAACACATTGGTTCGCTTTATCCATTTTATCCATATAGGAATTTTTTGGCTCACACATTTGTTGCATTTTCATTTTCATCATATCGCCATAAGCAGGATTACATTTGTAATCATAATTATGATTGTTTTTGTAATTGTTATAATTGGGGGAAGTTTCTTGGTGTTGATCCTTGGGAGCTATGACACCGGCTTTATAATTTTTATGATCTGTTGGGTCACAATTATTAGCTGCTAAATCTCCGCCACGAGCGTGACCTTTGATTAATACAGAATCATCAGGATTAGGAGTGTTTGTGTTAGTTGAATTAGCAGTTTGCTCGTTTTTAGCAGTATTAGCTTTTTGAAATTGGTTGTTTTCGTTGTTATTAGCATAGTTATTGTAAGAAGCAGAGTAGTTAGAATTAATTGATGGCATTGTTTTAATCTCCTTGATTTTATTTAATGTTTGATTTGTGTTTGTTTGACCAAGAACAATGGCAAAACAAATGCCAATAGTGGAAAAATTTTGATATTTATTTTTGAATTAGCTATTTGTTGTATAACAATGGGTTAATGGAAGGTAGATTTTTAATTTTTAGCTTAAATTTAGGCTATTTGCCAGTTTTGGCAGGAAAAGTTACTTGTCAGTTTTGGCAGCATTGCCAGTTTTGGCAGGACATATTAGTTTTTAAAATAAAACAAGCGGCTTTTAGGCCGCTTATTTTTATTCTATGTTGGCTTATAAGTTTTAAGTAGCAGGCTTTAAGGCTGTCATCACACGGTTAAGAGCCGAAGACAACATATCTAAACCTCGTTCACCGGCAGCAAAACTTTTTAGTTTACCTTCTTGGTCAAAAAGGTAGTAAGCAGGAACAAACCCTTGATCATTTTGGAAAGCGTCTCGCATTTTGTGCAGATTATCTATTGCACAAGGCTCAACGATACCAAATTTTTCTATTGCCTCTCGTACTGCCACAAGGTCTTGGTCTTCGGGATAGCGTGGCATGTGAACAGCAACTATTCTTAAGCCATCTTCTTTGTATTTGTCGCGCCATTCAGCAATTCTTGGTAAATTAGTCTTGCAAATACCGCAACTTACCGCCCAAAAATGGATTAAAGCTGGCTTACCTTGAATAAATGAATTTACTTCTTCAAGGTTGCTATTAGTCCATTCTGTTGCACCTTCTAAAGAAGGCAGTTGTGTCCCGATTCTCATTGGCATAAGGTTTTTCCTTTCTTAAAGCAAGCCAATAAAATGTTATTAATCAATCAATTAACCAACTTTTAATGTTTCTTGACCTGGTCTCCAGTTAGCTTGGCAGAGACCACCAGTTTGTAAAGCTTGGATTACGCGCAAAGTTTCATCAGCAGAACGGCCAATGTTTAAATCATGAACTACTGCATAACGTAATACACCTTCTGGATCGATGATGAAAAGGCAACGTAATGCAATACCTTTATCTTCAATTAAAACACCATATTGGCGGGATACTTCTTTAGTTAAATCTGCTGCTAAAGGATATTTTAGACCTTCAACTCCACCTTGACTGCGTGGGGTTCTTAACCAAGCACGATGGGAATAAACTGAGTCTGTAGAAACACCAACAATATCTGCTCCAATACCTTGGAAATCATCATAAACATCACTAAAAGCAGTTAATTCTGTTGGACAAACAAAAGTAAAATCTAAAGGATAGAAAAGTAAAACTAGCCATCGGCCTTTGTAATCACAGGATTTTGTATTTTCATTGAGTTGCTCAATGTTTTTTGTAGATGGCATATCAAAACTTGGTGCTGCATGACCAACTTTAGCTTGAGACATATAAGTCCTCCGTATAATTTGAATTTTTAATTTCTAGCAAATTTGCGAATTAGAATAATTCTGATTCTTAAGAGTGTCAATAATCAGTCCCGGAAAAATCGCCCAGAAATAGCTTAAATTTTGCTTTCAGGATAACTTGACTTAAAACGGACTTTCGCGCTAGGCTGACAACTTATCTTGAAAAAAATCTGTTTTAATTATTAAAAATTATGGAATTATTTGGAAAAATAGCCTTAGTAACAGGTGGCGGGCGTGGAATTGGTCGCGCTTGTGCCATAGCCTTAGCCCAAGCTGGAGCGCACGTTATTGTTGCCGCTCGAAGCAGTGAAGAAATTGGAAAAGTAGCCCAAGAAATAGATGCCCTGGGTCGTCCATCTCTAGCTGTTTTGCTAGACGTTTCCAAAATTGAAAGTGTTGAAAAAGCTTTTCGGGAAATAGAAGAAAAATGGGGCGGTTGTGACATTTTGGTTAACAATGCTGGAATTGCTGCAAGCGCACCTATTGTAAAATGCACTGAAGAACTTTGGTCGCAAATAATGGAAGTTAACCTTAATGGCACTTTTCGATGTATGAAAGCGGCACTTCCAAAAATGTTAGAACGAGGTTGGGGACGAATTATTAATATTGCTTCAATTGCTGGTAAAGCTGGCGCACCTTATATAAGTGCTTATGCTGCTTCTAAACACGGGGTTTTAGGCTTAACAAAAGCTGCTGCTCAAGATGTTGCAACAAAAAATATTACAATTAATGCTATTTGTCCCGGTTATGTTGAAACTGATATGGGCGAAAATGCAATAAATATAATTATGAGTAAAACCGGAGCAAGCAAAGAGCAGGCCCGAACAGCTTTAGAGCAAATGACCCCGCAACGCCGACTTTTTAAGCCAGAAGAAGTTGCTTTTTTAACTGTAGCTCTTGCGTCACCTTCTGCCGCAGGCATCAACGGCCAAGCCATTAATATTTGTGGTGGAGCAATTCCTTATTAATTAAAAATTAATCCTTTTAGGTGAAGTTATATGTCTGAAGAAAAATTTGAAAAAATAAATCCAGATGGTTGGGCAAAACCACTTGGCTATAACAATGGAATGTTGGCAAAAAAAGCTGGTCAAGTGCTTTTTATTGCTGGTCAAATTGCTTGGGATAAGGATCAAAAGCTAGTTAGCCAAGATTTTGTGGCTCAATTTGAGCAAGCTTTAAGCAATGTGGTTGCTATAACAAAAGCTGCTGGAGGTGAGGCTACAGATATTGGTAAATTAACTATCTATGTTACTGATAAACAAGAATATATAAACCAAATCAAATCCGTTGGTGCTGCATATCGTAAGGAAATTGGGAAGCATTTTCCTGCTATGGCACTTGTTGAAGTTAAGTCATTGCTTGAGCCAGAGGCTAAGGTTGAAATAGAAGCTATGGCTATAATTTAACTTGCCGTAAAATAAATTAGTTAGAGGATTAATAAATGATAGAAACAAAGTCTTTTCGTTATGAGGAAAAAGAACGAGTTGCAACAATTACCTTAGATCGTCCTGATAGACTTAATGCTTTAACATTTGAAGTTTACAGGGAACTAACAGACCTTTTCCGCACTCTACAAAACCGCAGGGAAGTTGGAAGTGTGATTGTAACAGGAGAGGGACGCGGATTTTGTTCTGGTGGAGATGTTAAAGATATTATTGGTCAATTGATGGGGCGAGACATGGCAGGGCTGCTGGAATTTACCAGAATGACTTGTGAACTAGTTGGAAATATTCGCGCACTGCGTAAACCTGTAATTACTGCACTTAATGGGGTTGTAGCGGGTGCAGGTGCTATGATTGCTCTTGCTTCTGATATACGCATTGCTTGCCCAGCGGCTCGGATCGCTTTTTTGTTTGTTAAAGTCGGGTTGTCTGGAGCCGACATGGGAGCAGCTTTTTTACTTCCTAGAGTTGTAGGACTTAGTAAAGCAACAGAAATGCTTTTTACAGGTGATTTTGTTTCTGCTGAAGATGCTGAAAAAATAGGGCTTTATAATAAATTAGTTTCTAGCGAAGAGTTGATGAATGAAGCCTGGCAATGGGCTAAAAAATTAGCTGAAGGCCCTGGATTTGGGTTGGCTATTACCAAAGAAATGCTTAATCAAGAATTTAATATGAGCTTTACCGCAGCATTAGAAGCCGAAGCCCAAGCACAGGCTATTTGTATGCAGCACCCTGATTACAACGAAGCTTATCAAGCTTTTGTAGAAAAACGAAAAGCTAATTTTCAAAAATAAAAATTATGGATAATCAATTTTTTTTTGCTGAACACCACGAAAAACTTCAAGAAAGACTTACTAATTTTATTAATCAACATCGTGCAAGCTTAGACCTTGAACGTGAGGACGAAGACCAACACGCTAAAGAAATAATCTGCCAGCTAGCTGACGCAGGATTACTTAAGCTAGTTGTTCCAGCTAGCTTTGGAGGCGAGTTTGAGCCGCCTGATGTTCGTTCAATTTGTTTAGCACGTGAGAGGCTTTGCTATATATCAGGGCTAGCAGATTTAATGTTTGCTATGCAAGGCTTAGGTAGTTATGCTATTACTTTAGCTGGTAGTGAGCAGCAAAAACAAGAATACTTACCTAAAGTAGCTAGCGGTGAATATATTGCAGCATTTGCCATCACCGAGCCTAATGCAGGCTCTGACACGGGTTCAATGCAGACGACTGCAATCAAAGATGGGGACGATTATATTCTTAATGGGACTAAACGCTTTATTTCTAATGCTGGAATAGCAAGTTTTTATACATTATTTGCTAAAACTGACCCAACGCTTGGAAACAAGGGAGTTTCGGCTTTTGTAGTAAATGCTGACACGCCAGGAATAACCATAAAAAAACTTAAGTTAATATCTCCTCATCCAATTGGGGAATTAACATTTAATGATTGTAGAATTTCTAGCAGTCAACTCTTAGGCGAGCCTGGGCAAGGTTTTAAGCTAGCAATGCGTGTTTTAGATACATTTCGCGCTAGTGTTGGAGCAATGGCATTAGGTATGGGGACACGTGCTTTAGATGAAGCAATTAGTTATGCAAAAAATCGAATACAATTTAACCGTCCATTAAGTGAACTTCAAGCAACACAATTTAAGTTAGCTGAAATTGCTACAGAGCTAGACGCAGCTAGATTGCTGGTTTATCGTGCTGCTTGGTTAAAAGATCAAGGGGGAAAAATTACACGTGAAGCAGCAATGGCAAAGCTTTTTGCTACAGAATCGGCTCAACGTGCTGTAGATCAAGCAGTTCAAATTCATGGCGGTAGCGGATTAGTGCATGGAGTGATTACAGAGCGTCTTTATAGGGATATTCGTTCAACTCGTATTTATGAAGGCACTTCGGAAATACAAAAAATAGTTATAGCTAGCCAAATCTTAAAATAAAATATTGTTTCTAAATTATTGAAACAAAAATAAAAGGCAGATTTTTTAGATCTGCCTTTTATTTTTTATAAAAGTTGAAAATTTATGGTGCTGGGCTAGCACTTGCGCTAGGTGTTGGACTTGGCTTAGGTGTTGGTGCTGGACTAGCAAGGAAAAAGTAATAGACAAAAACTACTAATAGTAAAATAGCTCCGCCCATTATGCCTAGTTGAGTATTTCTTGGTAAAGCTGCCCATTGTCCTGCTAAACCGCTAGGAGGCTCAACTTTTGGTGTATCTAATCCTTGAGCTTTTAATTCTGCCATTTCTTTGCGGGCAGGTTTATAGCTAGGGTCATAAGTTAAGGCTTCTTCAAACTTAGCTTTAGCTTGTGGGTACTTTTCAGAAGCTTTGTAAATTATCCCCAACAATGTATGATAATTGGCATTATTTTTTTCTTTTTGTATCAATACTGCTAAGTGTTCTTCTGCATCTTTAAACCACTTAGGGTTTTTCATTAGCACTTCTACTAGCTGTACACGATAATCTTTATTATCTGGACTAAGATTAACAGCTTCACGAAATAGATAAGCTGCGCGGGCTAGATCTTGGTTATTAAAAGCACGACAGCCTTGGTTAAATGCTTGTTCTGCCATACCAGGAGATTTAACATCTTTGTTAGGTGTAACAGGTGCAACCCCTTCTGGTGGTTTAGCTGCTGCTGTGGCTGCTGCCATAGCAGGTTGCGCACTAGCTACAACAGGAGATGGACTAGCTGCCATTGGTCTAGCTGGTGCTACTGCGGGTGCTGGTCTTGGTGCAGTTGGTCTAGAAATAGGGCTTTGGGCAACAGGTGGAGTTGGACTTGGTGGAACTGGATTAGGACGTGTTGCCGGGCCACTTGGAGCAGTGTTAGAAGGTGTTGGACTAGGCTGACTCGTTCTTGGAGGTTGTGGAGGTGTTTGGCTAACTTGTGGCATTGGGTTAGGTGGTGTGTTAACACGGCTAGGGCTTGGTGTTGGCTGACTGGTTACAGGAGGTTTAGGAGGTGTTTGAGTAGGTACTTTATTTAATGGCGGATTGCCCCCGCTAGATGCCTTTCCTCTTATCTGTTCATCATAACGCTTACGAGTATTTTCATCCTTTAATTTGTCATAAGCTTCCGTAATTTTAGCAAACACTTTTTCTACAGTATTTTTAAGATCTGTAGAGCTAGTTTTATGTACTCGGTCAGGATGATATTTTTTAGCTAACTGGTAGTAAGCTTTTTTAATTTCACTTTCTGTTGCTTTTCGAGTAACTCCTAAAACTTCATAAAGATCAGCGGAAGCAAAAAAAGCTAGCATTCTGGTGACTTCTTTTTGAAATTTGGCTTCT
This sequence comes from Blastocatellia bacterium, assembly GCA_016713405.1. Lineage (NCBI taxonomy): Bacteria > Pseudomonadati > Acidobacteriota > Blastocatellia > Blastocatellia bacterium. Next base: position 112,043 of record JADJPF010000022.1, on the reverse strand, counting down.
TCTTCATCAGGGGAACTAGTAGTTGTACTAGTAGCAGGTTTTACAGCTTTAGGAACAATATCATATGCACGAGGGGTATCTTCTTGATTTGATGGGCGTTTCTCTCTAGCTGCTGGTGTAAAGTCATTTACTGGAGGAGGTGGAGCAAGAGTTTTTTTAGGCACTTCCCCAGCAGGTTGTAACAACCCAACAGTATAAAGACCATGCATAGCTTGAAATGCTTCTAGTTCTGGCAAACCACAGATATTAATAATTTGTTGTACGGCAGTAGGTTCATTTAAGGAGAATAATATTTGTGTTTCTTCAGCAGATAATTCTGCACCTGCTAGTACTTCTTGAGTGTTAGTAGCTAGTTTTACTACTACATTTGTATCTGGAAAAGGGACTTTTAAGAGTTTAAGATCTTTAATAGTTCGTGCGCCAGCTAAAATCAAATGTGGAGCAGGTTTAGCTATTTTCCCGCTCATTGCTATTCGTGCGCGTTCTTTTTTCTCAAAAGAAAATGTTCCATCTTCCCAGCTAAAAACAGATAATATAGCATTAGTATTAAGTTCTTGTAAGGCTGTATCTAACTCATTGACAGCAATTAAACCACTCTCAGCTAATTTTTGTGCTAGTTGTTGTACATTAGTGTTAGCCCCAAAACTAGCCATTTTTTCTGCATTAATTCTGCCAGTAGAAACTAAATAATTATTTAATTGATCTTCTGATGAATTACTTAATGCAAATACAGGGCTACCATCTTCAATAAATATTGCTTTAGTTTGTTTATTATAAGTAACTGTCAATATACCATTGGCACGGCTGTTATAAAGTTCGTGTAAAACTTCACTAAAAGAGCATTGTGAGAGTTGGCCTTTCATCAAGCTTATTTGGCGCAACTTAATTAACTTAAGAGCGCAACCTCCTTAGAATCAATAACCAGGATGGATATTTAATAAATTTTTAACATTCGTATAGTAGCGGATAATAGATAAAAAATCTTGCTAATTATATAATGTTGGTGCCGATTTTCCGTATGCAGTTTCGCACCATATTTTATTAAGACAAAAAGATAGATAAGTTCTAACCACTATATAATTGCCAATTAACTAAACTATCGTCTATGATCTAAGAAAATTTTATATAATTTTCTTAACAGCAGAGATCTTGCAACTTTATGAAAAGATTATTACTTAACAGAAAAATTTTTGTCTTTCTCATAGTTTTTCAATTATTAATAGCTGGAGTTAGTGCTAGTAGTAGAACTTTGCCTAGTATACCAGCAAATGCTTTATCTGCTATTACACAAAAGGAACTAAAACGGCACTTATCCTTTTTGGCTTCGGCTGAACTAGGTGGACGATATACTTTTAGCGATGGTAATCGTATTGCGGCTAGATATTTAGCTAGTCAGCTAGAGTCTTTTGGCTACCGAGGTGCGGCACAAGATGGAAGCTTTTTTCAAAATATCAAGTTTGCTGGTGAATTAATTGATGCAAAAAATTCATATATAAAAGTTAGCAGTAGCTTGCCAAACTCAAATAATGAAAACTTTGCTTTTGGAAAGGACTTTTTTACTACAACAGTGACCAATCTTTCAGTTGAAGCACCTGTGGTGTTTGTTGGCTATGGGGTTTCTTTACCAGGGGTTCAGGATGATTATCAAAATATTGATGTTAAAGACAAAATTGTTCTCTTAAGTGCTAATTTACCCAAATCACTATCTAGACAAGCTAGTTATAGCCAATATGGAGCTAGAGCCGCTTATGAACGTGGAGCTAAAGTTGTTTTAGTATTACCAGAAGAAGAAACAACTCCAAATTGGTCTAAATACCGTGTTGAAGATGAAGATTTATTTCAAATGGTAAAAGCAAATGAAAGCAAATTACCTATTATTAAAAAATTACCAGAAATAAATATTAGTGTTAATTTAGCAAAAATTTTATTAAATTCAATAAATTTGTCTTTGACAGATTACTTTGAGGCAGATCAAGTTAGTAAAAAACACTCCACAAAAGACTTAGCAGTTTCTTTAAGCTTAAATTTATCTGTAGAAACACTTTATAAACAAACTCAAAATGTTGTTGCTGTTTATGAAGGTAATGACCCAAAACTCAAAAATGAATATGTTTTACTTAGTGCGCATTATGATCACTTAAAATCTGATAGCAAAAATATTTATTGTGGCGCAGATGATGATGCTTCTGGCACTTCTGCAATTTTAACTATTGCACATGTTTTAGCTGAAGGTGTATTACCTAAGCGATCTATCTTAGTTGTGTTTCATACAGGTGAAGAAATGGGGCTTCAAGGTTCTAGTTATTTTGTAGATGTTGAACCTTTAATTCCGTTAAATAATATTATTGTAAACTTAAATGCAGATATGATTGGTCGTAGTCGGACAGGCGAAAAGATTTCTTTTCTTGATAGAGAATTAACGGATAAAGATAGTATTTATCTGATTGGGTCGGATAAACATAGTAGTGAATTACATAAACTTAGTGAGCAGACTAACACAGAAATTAGTAAGATGAAGATTGACTACACTTATAACCAGGAAAGTCATCCTAGTCGGCTATTTTACCGAAGTGATCATTACAATTATGCTAGACATGGCATACCAATTATTTTTTACTTTACAGGCTTACACGCAGATTATCATAAGTCTACAGATACAATAGAAAAGATAGATTTTGACAAATTAACCAGAATTTCACGTTTAATTTATGCTACAGCTTGGCGAGTAGCAAATTTGGAAAATCGCCTAGTTGTAGATCGCTGGAAAAAATAACTAAATTAAATAGCTCAGGGATTAATAATTAAAATGAGTTGTTTAGGCGGTCAAATTATTAGAGAAAGCAATAAAATTGCCAAACTTGTTGCGGCAATGGAAGTGTTACTTTTGATATTTTGTTTTTTTCTAATGGCTTGGGTGCTTCCGTCAAGAGATGGTATTTCCCCAGAACTAAGACTTTATGTTAGTTTAGCTGTGTTAACAGCCCTTTTTAGTTTAACTTTTGTTTCTCACTTAAATTATCAAGAAAATTTAGTTAGTTTAGGGTTAAGTAAACAAAATTTTTGGCAAGCAGTAGAAGTTTTGGCATTACCAGTATTTTTACTAGCTTTAATAATTATCATTATTGGTTCTAATTTAGGGGGGATACACCTAAAAAGTAAGATGATTTGGCAATTTTTAGGGATACCTTTTTGGGGACTTCTGCAACAATATTTAATCCAAAGTTTTGTTAATAGACGCTTGCAAATAGCTGTTGGGAAAGGTTGGCTAAGTATTACTTTAACGGCCTTAGTTTTTGCTTTGGTACATTTGCCAAACCCAACGCTTACCATTGCCACTTTAGTTGCTGGGCTAGTTTGGGCATATAGCTTTCAAAAAGCCCCTAATCTTTATCCAATAGCTTTATCTCATGGGTTGTTAAGTACATTATTTGCAAATTTTACGCCTAAATGGTTATTGCCTAATATGGTAGTTGGCTATAACTATTTAGTAAAAATTGGCTGGGTGACAACAAATTATTAAGTTGTTATTTTTGGTAGTTTTAGCAGATAATGTAAGGAAAGCAAAAAATTTCCTAAATAAAATTTCTTATCTTTATTAAATAGCAAGTTAATAGCAAGACATTAAATCAGTGAGGTTAATAGCGTGAAAAACGAAGTTACTGCTAACACTGCACAAAGATATCTAGAAAAAGGCTTGGGTCATTATAACCGAGGCGAATTTATGGAAGCGGTAGAAGCCTATCGTAAAGCAATAGAGCTACGTAGCGGGCAATTTTCCAAGGCTTATTTTAACCTGGGACGGGTATTGTCTGATATGGGTGATTTAGAAGGGGCTATTGGCTCTTATAAAACATCAGTTGAGCAACAAGCTAATAATCCAGATAGCTACTATCATTTAGGTTTAGCTTTAGCACGTAAAGGGGTACTTAATGAAGCTATTACTGCTTATCGCACTGCTATTGAACAAAGAGAAGGGATAAACCCGTGGGCCTACCATAATTTAGGAATGGCTTTAATGCGAACAGGTGAACTAGATGCAGCTATAGCAGCGCATAATAAAGCAATTGAGCAAAGACAAGGTGACTTTCCAAATGCCTACCACAATTTAGGATTAACCCTAGCACGTAAAGGTGATTTAACAGCAGCAATAGAAGCTTTTCATAAAGCAATAGGACAACGACGAGGTGCTAGTCCAGAAAGCTACTATGAACTTGGAAAAGCATTATTTCAATTAGGTAATACTGAAGAAGCAATAAAGGCTCTAAAAACAGCAATTGAGCAACGTACTAGTCCATTTGCTTTAGCACATTCAGAATTAGGTAACGCGCTATTTTCTGCTGGTTATATTGATGAAGCTATTGAGGAATTAGGGGTTAGTTTACAGCTTCAGCCTGAAAACCCCAAAGGACACCATACTTTAGGACGTGCATTGCTACGTAAAGGCTTACTAGATGAGGCTGTTGCCACATTAAGAACAGCAATTGAGCAAAGTGAAGAAAAATTCCCGTGGGCCTACCATAATTTAGGCGATGCTTATTTTGCTAAAGGTGAGCTAGATTTAGCGATTGAGTGTTATAGAGTTGCAATTAATCAAAGTGAACGCTATCCACGTGCTTATCTAGAGCTTGGACGCGCTCTTTATAGTCGAGGAGATTTAACAGAAGCTAGCGATTCTTTTCATACAGCTATTGAGCAAAGAGGCGGTAATTTTCCAGAAGCTTTCTATGAACTTGGACGAGTTTATTTTATAGGTGATGAACTAGAAGAAGCTGTAAAAGCCTTTCAATCTGCTGTTAAACAACAACATAATTTTCCTGATGCACATAATGAGTTAGGAATGGTGTTATATAGACAAGAAAGACTTTCAGAAGCGGTTGGTTCATTTCGCACTGCCATACAATTAAGAGGTGGAAATTTTGCTAAGGCTCATAATAACCTTGGTTTAGCTCTTTTTGATGCAGGGCAACTAAAAGAATCTTTAGAATCCTTTCGTGCTGCAATCGCTTGTCAGGCTATTTATCCAAAGGCTTATCGTAATTTAGGACGCGCTCTTTATGCTAGCGGACAATTAGACGATGCTGTTAAAGCTTTTACTACTGCAATTGAACAAAGAAAAGGTGATTATGCTGAAGCTCATCATGACTTAGGATTAGCTTATTTTTCACAAGGTAATCTAGCAGAAGCGGTTGAGTCATATAAAAAGGCTATTGAGCAAAGACCAGATAAACGCTATCCAGAATCTTACTATAGTTTAGGAACAGCTTTTAATGCTCAAGGAAACCTTCCAAATTCAATTGAAGCTTATCGAACAGCAATTAGCCAGCAAAATGGAGTTTATCCCGAAGCTCATTACAGTTTAGGTTTAGTATTAATGCAGCAAGAAAACTTTAAGGAAGCCGAGCAAACTTTCCGTAGAGCTATTGAGCAACAACCAATGTTTCCTTCTGCTTACTACAGTTTAGGCTTAACCTTACATCGAGCAGGAAATTTGCAGACATCTGTAACAGAATTTCGTACTTCTATTAAGCAAAACCCCAATTTACCTTGGACACATTACCGGCTAAGTCGTGTTTTATATGAATTAGATGAGCTAGACACTTCTATTAATGAACTTCAACAAGCTGTTAAATTACAGCAAAATTTCCCAGCCGCACATTGTGATTTAGGACGCGCTTTTTATGATAAAGGTGATCTTAATTCTGCAATTGCTACTTATCGAACAGCACTTCAACAACTTGGCAATTTACCAGAAGCCTTGCATGGCCTTGGACGTGCTTTAGCTGACTCTGGCGATATTAAACAAGCTATTTCCTTCTATCGCCAAGCCATTAGCGTAAAAGCGGACTTTCCAGAAGCTTATAATGATCTTGGTCGTACTTTATATGATATTGGGGATTTAGCAGGAGCAATTGATTGTTATCAACAAGCTTTACAACAGTCTGATAACTTCCCATTAGCACATCGCAATTTAGGAGTAGCATTAGCAGAAATTGGGCGCACGGAAGAAGCTGTAGTACATCTTGAGACAGCAGTAAAACAACAACCCGGTAATTTTTCAACCGCTTACCATAATTTAGGAACAATTTTATTTGAACTAGGAAGAGTAAAAGAAGCTGTAAAGGCGTTTCGCACAGCAATAGAACAATTTCAAGGTCAATGTCCAATGACTCATTTTAATCTAGGCAACGCTCTTTATGCTGAAGGTCATATTGATGAAGCCTTAGCACAATATCGAGTTGCCATTGAACAACAGCCTTATTTTCCTGATGCACACCGCAATTTAGGTAATGCCTTAGCTCGTAAAGGTGCTTTAGAAGCAGCAAAAAGCTATTACCAAGTTGCAATTAAACAAGGTGATACAAATCCAGATGCCTACCATGATTTAGGGCTAGTTTATTACGGTAAAGGTCAGTTAGATGAAGCTATAGAGTCATTTCGTCAAGCATTAAAAGTAAATAAAAACGATCCAGGAACACATCGTAATTTAGGTTTAGCTCTTTATGAATCAGGTGATACAGATGGAGCAATGGCAGCATTTCGCCTGGCAATAGAGCAACGAAAAGGAGATTTTGCACAAGCTCATCATGATTTAGGGCGAGTGCTTTTTGATAGAGGACAAGCTGATCAAGCTATCTCCGAATATCAATCAGCTATTGAACAAAGAAAAGGACATTTCCCTAAAGCACACTATAATTTAGGGTTAGCTTTTAATGCTACTGGAAAATATACTGAATCAATACAAACTTTCCGCACAGCTATAGAGCAACAAAACAATATTTTCCCTGATGCTTATTTTCAGTTAGGGAGACTTTTGGCTAGAGAGATTTCTTTAGATGAAGCCATTAGTTGTTTTTATACAGCTATAGAGCAACGCCAAGGGACTTTTCCAGAAGCTTACTATCATTTAGGATTAGCTTATTCTCGAACAGGTGATGTTAATTCTGCTATTAATGCTTATCGTCATGCAATTGAACAAAGACATGGAATTTATCATGAGGCTTATCAAGATTTAGGACGCGCTCTTTACCGTAAAGGTGATTTAGCAGGGGCAAATGATGCTTATTCAGTAGCCCTGCGTCAGCGTTCGGCTCAATCTCAAACAAATGACAGTATAGAAGTAATGCCAATAGAAACAGATGCAGAAGACCTAGATGTAGAATTAGAAGCAGGTCTAAGACAGGCAGCACCACAACTTTATGATGCTCCAAATAGAGCTAAAGAATACACAGAAGAGGAAGAAGAAAATCAAACACCAAATGTAGAAGAGCAGGAGTAAAATTTTTATTATGGTGCTGATCTATGCGGATTTTGCTAATTGTAAATCCTAGTTCTGGTCGTGGACAGACAAAAAAATTGTTACCTGAACTAAAAGAGGCTTTAGCTGCACATCCAGTTGAATTTGTTGAAAGCCGATCGCAAGATGATTTGGTAGCAATCGCTGCTAAAGCTACTAATGATGGCTATGATGTGGTAACGGCTGTAGGTGGTGATGGGACAATCCATTATGTATTAACAGGTATTATCAATACTTTACTAGAAAAAAAACAAACTCAATCAAAAACTGCTCTAGGAATATTACCTTTAGGCCGAGGTAATGATATTGCTCGGACATTAAAAATCCCCACAGATGTAAAAACAGCTTGTCAAATTCTAGTTTCTGGTAAACAAAAGTTAGTAGATATCGCTAGTACAGGTCAACATGTCTATATTGGCGTTGCTGGCTTAGGTGTAGATGCTGAAGCTACGCGGCTTGCTAATGAAAATAAAATGAAAAGTAATTGGTTGCCAGCAGTGTTTGTTTATGGATATTCAGTTTTACAAGCTTTAATTAGATATAAGGCTAAAGAAATAAAAATTAATTATGACGAAGGTATTTTTGAAGGAAAAATAATGATGGCAGCTATTAGCAATGGTCAAGCCTATGGTGGAGGAATGTTTATTACTCCTATTGCAGAGCTTGATGATGGGCTTTTAGATATTTGCATTGTAAAGGAAGTTTCTAAACTTCAGCTTTTATTAAGTTTTTATCAAGTTTTAAGTGGCTCACACCTTAACCACCCTTATGTTAAATATTTTCGTTCCAGCCAAGTTGTTGTAGAAAGCAAAGAAGAAATGCAGTTTTATGGAGATGGAGAATATTTAGAAAATACTCCTCTAAAAATTAAGCTTATACCTAAATGTTTACCTGTAATTGTGCCTTAACCTTGGGGTTTAATTTGGGTTTTTTGCGAAAGTGAAGTTATGGGAGTTGTTTTAACAGCATTATTTTCATCCGTAAGATCATCAGTAAAATCAACCGCAACTTTTTGAGCAAAAGTATTGTTTGGTAAGTTTGTTAAAATAGGGATTAATTCTTGTTGAAGTTCTAATATAGAACTAAAACGGTTTTTTGGCTCTCTGGCTAAGCATTTTTGAATTAAAGAATCTAAAAGTTTAGTTTCTGGTGAAATAACAGGTAAATGAAAAGTTTGCTTAAGCATATTTCCGATTAATTCATAAACTGTTTTTCCTATAAAAGGCTTGGAACCTATCAAACACTCAACAATTATTACTCCTAATGAAAAAATATCGCTACGCTCATCTACAGGCTCAGCAGAAAATTGTTCTGGAGACATATAGCCAAAAGTGCCAATTATAGTTCCTGGTGCAGTCAAACTATTAGCTTCTGTTGGATCTATTGAATTTAACTTAGCAATACCAAAATCTAAGATTTTAATAATTATTTGGTTGTTATGGTCAGCTATTAAAATATTGTCTGGTTTTAAGTCACGGTGAATAATGCCTTTATTGTGTGCTACTTTAATAGCCTCAAAAATCTGGCTAAATATTTGAGCTACTAATTTAGGCGCAAGGCATTTTTCTTGTTGTAATTTATGCTTTAGTGAAATACCTTTAATTAATTCCATAACCAAATAAGCCCCATCAGTTGCTAATTTTCCATAGTCATAAATAGCAATAATATTAGGGTGATTTAACTTAGCTATGATTTTGGCTTCTTTTTCAAAACGTCTAATTGAATCTTTATTTCCAAACATATTTGCTTGTAAAACCTTAATTGCAACTTTACGAGACAAACGTAAATCTTCGGCTTGGTAAACTGCACCCATTCCACCTTTACCGATTAATTTTTCTAGTTTGTATTTATTATCAATAACTCTTTCAACAGGTAAAGAAAGGGTTAATTTAGTTTTATCATTTGGGCAAAAAGTTTCATTGCTATCAAAGCAAAGATGACAAAATGGGCATTCTTTTACTAAATTAATATTTTGCTCTGATAATTTGTCTAGCACTTCTTTTTTAATTTTTTCTTCTTTGTCTACTTTGTCTAGCAATAGACTATTTTCATAAACAATTGCTAACTGACTAGTAATTGCTTCAAGTAATTTATAGTCGTTTTGTGAATAAGGTTCTTCAGAAAGTTTTTCTCCTAGTAAAAGTAACCCTGTTAAGTTCTTATTTCTTCCCATTATCGGAACAACTAATTGCAAATTTAGGCTTGTTAACCACTCTTTTTCTAATGGAGGTAGAGAATCTATAAAATCAAGTTTTCTACTTGTTGAGTTATCTTCCAATATTTCAATAAGTTGTGAATTAGTCAAAATTGAATTAGGCTGTATGTCTACAGATGAATGACTTAAGGTAAGACAATTTTTATTTTCTTCTTTATAAAAAAATAGGGTGCTTTTTGGGTGCAGAGCTTCTTCTAACTGACTACTAACAAGTTTAGAAATTGTGGTGATGGAATCTAATTTTTTAATCTCATTAATCAAAGCTAAAATAATTTTCTCACGATCATAAGCAGAACGGAAAAAAATTTTATCTAGCCAAGCCATTATTTGGTTACTATAAAATAAACTAATAGTAGTTATCCCAATAAGATAAAAATAGCCTGATGATGGTGAAATAATCTCTCTTATAGTTAAATTTGGATTCCATCCTATTATGAGGGCTACGCCAATAGTTTCAACTGCTAATAAGAGTCTTAAAACATTTTTTGCTAGTAAATATTGTAGACCTTGACGAATTACTACAGTTATATCAAATACTTGATGTTTAATAATTACATAGGCAAAAGAAATTGGAACTAAAGTAATAGTAAGTTCTGCAAAACGAGCAAATAAGAAAAAATAATTACCTGTAAGAATATATTCTTTATCTATAGCAATAAGTATAAAAGAAATAAATTTTTTAGTTAAAGAAGTAGTGATTCCAATAAGTGAGCCATAAGCAACCCATTTGATCCGACGCTTTTGATCTAAACTCTTGATAATGGAATAATTATAAATAATAATAGCAATTAGTAAAAGAAAAGTAATATAAATTAATAAATCCCATAAATTATCAAAAATGTACAGAAATGTATCATTATTTAGTAAAAAACTAATTGTATAAAATTGATCTTTAATATTATAAATACCTGCTAAACAAGCAATTTGTAAACCTATTAAAATAATAGTGCTATAAATATAAAGAAAGTATTTAATAGTAGTCCAAAATTTATTTGTTTTAATTCCTGGCGGAAATTGAGAATAAACATCAAATCCTAGAGGAAAAATTGTTGGATATGAAAGCCAAAGCAAACAATAACAAATAGCACTAAGTCCAGTTAGAGTAGGATTTAAGGTTTTAATAGCTATTAACAAAGAAAATGCAGCAAGACTAAAAAGAGCAATTGTAACTTTTTGAGTTAATCTTTCTTTTGGTTTTGCAAGACCAACAAGTATTGCACAAGCATAAAATACCCAGCTAGAAAGTAAAAAAGTAAAAAATACACCGATTTTTTCATAGTTTCGGTGTAAGCTAGATTTTAAGGAAAAATTATGGATTTCTGAGTTTCGAGAGATTTCAATGGTGTAATTACTATTAGGTATAAGTTTACGTTTTATAGTAGAAATACTATCGATAATATCAAAAGTTTTAGCTAAAGATGTGTCGCCATTAATGGCTAGAATTTTGTCCCCTACTTGCAATTTATCTCTAAACTCAGGGGAGACTTGGCTAATTACATAAGAATTTCCATCTCGTACATATTGCCAACCAAAATCTTTTTCATTTAGGCCCTGGGAATAAAACGTAAGTCCAAAAATTATATAAGCTATTAGTAAAGCTACGGAGAGAAATATAGTTACCCAGAAAAAATGATGCCTGTTATAAAATAATTGCAGGTTTAATTGCATATTTAATTATTTTTAGTGAGTTGAGGAAAAAATTTTTTTCCTTTTGATAACTTTTGCAAAAGGATATGTTTTAATATTTAACGCGGAAAATAAAAAAGCGGCCAAAGTTTTATTGAAGGCTTGCTTGATAACCAAGTTCAACTATTTTATCAATCAAGATTTGTTGGTTAATTTGTTCATGTTCAATTTTCGCATTTTCGCCAGCCAAATCTACAGTAATAGATTTAACTCCTTCTAAATCAATAAGTTCACTTTCAATTAATTTTTTACAAGCATTACAGTGCATCCCTTTGACAGTTAAGATTGTTAGCATAAATTCTCCAAAGTTCTCTAAAAATTTAATTTATAAAATCTTTTTTATTATCTTTATTAATGCGTTCTTCTAAATCGTCCCACATTTTTTTAACGTCTTTATCAACTACCTTAAAGTTTTTGTATTTTCTACGGATCTTAAAAAGTCTAATTTGTTCTTTGAGCCAAAGATCAGCTTTTTTAACCAAATCCCAACGAGCCTTGACGTAGGCTATACCTAACAATACACCAGCAATATGCACAGCATGAGCAATTCCGGGATTTCCTTCTGCTCCAATTGTTCCAAGGAAAGCAGGAATAATTAAAATAAACAAAACAAAGTATTTAATCTTTATAGGAAAGATCATAAGTATGATCTGACGATCTGGATAAAGTGCTGCAAATGCTCCAACTACACCATAAACCGCGCCAGATGCGCCAATTGTTGGGATTGGCGAATGAATATTAATTGCATAGTTAAATAAATCTGATAAAAGTCCAATTGCTAAGTAAAATATTAGGAACCGTTTTTTACCCCAAAGCCATTCTAGTTCTGGGCCAAAAAAGAACAAAGCTAACATATTAAAGAGCAGGTGAAAGAAATCTCCATGTAAAAACATAGAGGTAAAAAATTGCCATAAGAAAAAATTAGAGGTAATTAATTCTGGAGTTAAACCAAAATGAATAATAAACCAACGGTTTTGCTCTACTAGCGTTAGAATTACTTGTATAACAAAAACTATAGTATTTGCAATTACAAGAGATTTTACCGCGGTAGTCCGAGAAAAACCATCCATTGGGTTTTGAAATTTATAGTCATATCGATAACTCATAAACTATTCCTCAAAAAAATACCTAGTTTTATATAGGTTGATTACGTATGGTTACTAGCAAAAACTCTTTTAGCTCTTTAGCAATTATGGTACAGCGTCCGCGCTTTTGCAATGCAAGGTCAACACAAAGTCATTACACTACATCAGATGATTGTTTAGATGCTCAAGTTAATTTTAGGAGAGTGAAATGACTCAAAAATTTTGTTTATTTTTAATTTGTTTTTCTATTCTTTCCTTTATTATCCTCCCAATAAAAGCACAAAGCACAGATGCTAGTGTATATTTCCCTCAAAATGTTGGAGATGAACATGTTTACCGTAAAAGTGGAAAGCTTGCTAAAAGTAATGATGGTTGGACAGATAAAATTACAGACAAAAAGGGAAAAAATTTTACACATTCAAATTTTTGGGGTGATGGAATTAGCCGTAACTTAAAGTTAAATAAGAAGTTTAATGTAGTAGAAAAAGCAAAAGATAATAAATTTGTTTGGTATAAATTTGCTGATACCTCAGAATGGACTATAAAATTAAGCCAAGAAGGGTTGCCTTGTTTAGAAGGTGCAAAAATTAAAGTTACAAGTCGTACTGAGACCGTACAAGTACCAGCAGGTACTTTTCAAAATTGCTTAAAGCTTGCATTTACTACAAATTGCGAAGATGCTGGAATTGCTGAACAATGGTTTGCTCCAAATGTTGGACTAGTAAAACAAACTGAGTCAACAATAGGTGGGCTACTTGTTAGCGAGCTAGTTAAAGCAAATGTTGGCGGAAAAACTTATCCACAATAAAATTATTTTTAGGTTTGGAAAATTTATGAGTGAAGTAGTAAAAGGTTTAGTTCAACTAAAAGTATCAGAAACAACAGAAAAATCAGATAAAAAAATTTTAACAGGATTAAATCTGTTTGAGATGCAACAATTTTTCCGTGAAATTGGTGAGCAGCCCTTTAGAGCAAGTCAACTTTATCGAGCGATTTATAAACATCGTCTTACTGATTTTGAAGCTATAACAGAATTTTCCAAACCTCTTAGAACAAAGCTAGCCAGCCAAACCGTTGTAACAACACAAAGCATTGACAAAAAATTTTATTCTCAAGATGGCACTAGGCGATTTTTATTTAAGCTTGCAGATGATCGGGAAATTGAAAGCGTTTGGATTCCAGAAGCAGAACGCGCAACAATCTGTATATCTTCCCAAGTTGGTTGTCCGCTTGCTTGCGAATTTTGCCTAACAGCACAACTAAAATTAAAACGTAATTTGACGGTAGGGGAAATAGTCGGCCAAATTCTTACAGTTCTTACAGATGTTTATGGTGTAAAACAACCGCCAGATCGACAAATCAATATTGTTTTAATGGGAATGGGTGAGCCGCTGCTTAATTATGACAATGTTTTAGCTGCTATTAGGTTGATGAATGACGCAGAAGGAATGGCAATTAGCACCCGACATATAACTTTATCAACTGCTGGGATTGTGCCAAAAATCTATGATTTAGGAAAAGAAACCGTTCGTCCTAAATTAGCAATTTCTTTAACCGGTGCAACCGACGAACTCAGAAACCGTTTAATGCCGATTAACCGACGTTATCCGCTTAAAGAATTACTTAAAGCTTGTCAAGATTTTCCCTTAAAAGTGCGTGAACGAATTACTTTTGAATATGTGATGTTAGCTGGTGTAACTGATAGCGACATTGATGCAAAACGACTAGTAAAACTACTTTCAGGACTTCGAGCAAAAGTAAATTTAATTCCTCATAACCCGGCTGAAGAATTACCTTTTGAAAGCTCACCAATGGAAAAAGTCCTACATTTTCAACAGATTCTAATTGATCATGGATTGTCGGCTTTTATTCGTCGTCCGCGTGGACAAGATATTTTTGCAGCTTGTGGGCAGCTAGCAGCTAAAAATGAGTCTGAAGTAGCGAGAATGTCAACAGGATTATAAGAGTTAAAAAAGACCCGGTGACTTAAAAAATCACCGGGTTGATGAACTAATTTTTCATCAGCCATTCAGTAAATATGCGGGCTTCCTCATATTTACCACACCAACGAGCACGATTACGGCCTGTTAAGGCCAAAACTTGCGCATGATGTTGACCAGCACGATCTCCTAAGCGGCCAAAATAACGATATAAATTATCTATTCGCTCTACAGATTCACGCGCTGACACAACATCCTTAAAACTCAGTACATTACGAAAAAACCGACTATAGATATTTTGCTCATTAACAGGAGTAGTATAAAGATCTGAATAACCACTAATTAATCCAACTGCTTGCAATACACTCGCTACATAACTTGTCTTAGTTTTTGCCATTTGAGCAATTACTAACATATCTGTAGTACCTTGTTTATAAAGGTTAACAATATAATCTTTTTTGGTTTCTTGTTTTTTATGTTGCTCTTCACTAATTTCTTCTGGCAGTTCATCAAAAAGCGAAGGAGCTACATCTTTTTTACTTACAGTAGATTGACGTGTTTGCATACAAACTACTCCTATCTTTAGAATAACTAAAAGTAAATATTAGTCTTAGTTAGTTACAAGTTTATTACCTAAGCAGAAATAGATCGTTTAGTTGTTTTTAAGTGATCAATAAAAGTAGAAGCTGCTCTTCTGCTTAATTCTGCTACCTTACAGTTAAATAATTCTTGGCAAAGAGCTTCTGCATCAACTCCATTAGCATTAGCAATAGCTCGAATTGCTGCATGTTGTTTGGTTGTTGCCATTTCAGCAATATTTTGTGCTACTGGATTTCTAGGAAAATTTAGAGGTTGACTAGTTGATACCACATCTTCATCATCTCGTTTGTAAAGTTCACGGGCAACACCAAATTTTACTGCTGCACGTTTTAGCGCGTCATGTTCAGCCTTTTTAATACCTATTTCATCATAAGCTGACCCTGTTCCTACGCCTTCACGAGTAACACCCATAATGCTTATGGATGCGGTTATTGCTACTAATTCGCCTACTTGACGTACATCTTTAACTGAGTGTGACCAACGGGGACAAATACGGTCTAACATATCGGCTACTGTATGCCATTCAACATAATCAATTTCATGGTCTACTCCAGTTTTATCTGTCCAACCAAATCTTTGACGAATAAGATCTTTTGAAATTGGTGCAGAAAGCTGTTTTAAGATTTCTACAAAGGCATCTTTTTCAGTGCTTATTTCAATCTGTTTACTTTCGCTTGCTACTAAATCAGGTGTTAAAACAGGAGTACTATTTTCAGCTTTATTAAGGTTTTGTTTCATTATTTTATCCTCAATTGGTTTTTCTTGTTTCATAGGTGAAACAGACTTTGATTTTGTTTCTTGTTTCACAGATGAAACAACGTCTAAATTTTCAATTTGTTTCATAGATGAAACATTTATTTTTTCTGTTTCTTGTTTCATAGGTGAAACAGACAAATTTTCTACTAGAACTTCATTTTCTACATTATTAATAAGTAATACTGCTGGTTCAGTAGAAATATTTTCTATAATATATTCTGTAACAAGCTCTATTTGTTGAACTTCTGGTAATGGTTCTAAATGATATTTTACTGCTAAAATATGTTCACAGCGAAAGCGGGGATCAATTTGTGATTGTTTTTCAAAATCTGGGCAAGCACAACGGATGCGACCTGTTTCATCTCTCCAAACGCGGAAGTTTTCATTATTTTGAGTAGGAGATTTTACTATAAAACCTTGTTCATCTCTATTAACTAAACCCATTTCAGCGATTAATTTAGCTCGTTTGGTACGGACATTTAAGTTTTTGATGGCTGTATTCATTTTTGTTACTCCTTAAAAATTGGTAATTAATCACTTTGTTTCATCTGTGAAACATAATAGCACAAGAAAAATTTTGTTTCAAGTATGAAACGTTTCATAGGTGAAACATTTTTGCAAAAATTTTATTGTTTCATAAATGAAACATTTTATTTGTCAAAAATATGGTAAATGTGCTAATTTTATGGTGGATAAGTTTTATAAATAGGGGATTAACAGCTATGGAACCACTACTTGATGTGGTAGAGCTAGGTGAATATGTAAAAAAGAAGCGGGAAGAAGAAGGGCTAAGTATTCGCCAACTAGCTACAATTACACAAATTAGCCCTCCTACTTTGTCACGAATAGAAAACGGGGTTTGTAATCCAGATAGCCCAACATTAGCACGCTTAAGTAGTTGGCTAGCAATACCACTAGATAGTTTAATGAAAGGCTCATTAATACCAGAGAGTGGAGAAGGCTTTTTAGAGATTGTAAAAGAATCTACTCCAAATGTAATTGAAGCTCATTTAAGAGCAGATCCAAAATTAAAACCAGATGCCGCAAAAGCATTAGCAGAACTATTTCGAGTTGCTTACACCCAATTTACTAGCGATGATTTAGAAGAAATTAAATCATCGCCTAAAAAAGTGGAGTCTAAAAAAACACGTTATGCTAAAGGGCCTAGAAAATAATAAGCTTCCAGAAAGTGAATTACTTCCACCAACAATTAAGCGGAAAATATTTGAGCGTATCGCATTAAAAATACGTGACTTAGCTGCTACTCCGCTAGATCGTGCTTTAGATCCTTGGCAACTGGCTCCAAAAGTAAAATTAAAAGTAGTAGACATTAATCAGTTATCTAAACTTTCAGAAGAAACGCGAAAAATATTATTAAAGAAAAATTCTAAGGATTGGTCTGGCGCGACAACTATGCCGTTGCCTAATGGATGGCGACTGGTTTTTATAAATCCAGGACATAGCCGAGAACGCCAAGTTGCTACTCTAATGGAAGAAGTATCTCATGTTGTTTTAAGACATTCGCCTAGTCTTATAAAAACTCCTGATGAGCAAACTGATCAGACACAGTTCCGGGATTTTAATAAATCTCAAGAAGAAGCTGCTTATGGTGTTGGTTCTGCTGCATTAATTCCTTATTATATTTTGCGTTTATCTATAACAAGAGGTATTTCTATTGATAGAATTGCTCAAAAATTTGGTGTTAGTGAAGATCTAGTGCTTTTTAGGATTAAAGTTTGTAGGTTGTGGGATAGTTATAAACAGTGTAATTGCTAGATTTTAGATAGTTAAAAATGCTTAAGAGGAACAAAAATGAGTCTTAATGTAGTGTTTTGGATAAATGAAAGTGTTTATTCAAGAGAAAAATACCTTAAGTTTTTACAAGAATGTAGAAAAGTGGAAGGAAAATGGTCATTAATAGAAGAACATAGTTTTGATGCAAAAAGTTGTAAGTGTTGCTATGGTTTGTACAAGGATGATTGCCGTAATGCTCATAAAATGTATTTATATGGATATGAAAATGATATAGCTTGGAATGGAGAATTAATTAGTGTTTGGTTTAGTATGTATAAAGAAAGACCTATAGAAGTAGATTTTGCAGATAATGAAAATTACAGTGTATATATTGATGTTGAAACAATTTTATCAAAACCGGATATAAACTTAGCTTTGCAATTTCTTATACCTCTTAAAGCCTTTGAATTTTTTGGGGATATTGTTGTAATTGATGAAAATGGTAAAGCTTATAGTAATACAGATGAGTATTTGGGGTTTGTTAAGGAGAAACTAGTTTATGAGCTTTACCGAGAAGATCTTTACCAAGAATATTTTCTTTCCTGGGTATGTTAAAACTAATAAAAACTTTTCTCCCCAAAAATAATAACCCGCGTAACACTACCGATTTGTTACGCGGGAAGCCAAAACCGAAGAGGAGGAAAATTACCGAAGAAACTTTTAATAAATCCCAAAAGTGCAATAAATTGATATATTTAATTTTTAGAGTTTGTTAAAATTTTCTTCTTGCTGGTTTTAACGCACTAAGAAAGTGAAAGTTCCTGTTTTCCTAAAATTTTTCCTAAAATTTTTCCTAAAATTTTCTTTGCAATGATTTTCCTAAGCTCTACTTTATTAAGATTTTATAAATCACTAGTTATAATGCTTAAAAAATAAAAATTTAAGCTAAAAATTTTCTAAAAATCCAAGTAGTAAATAACAACAACTTAGTATTATTATATTTACAGTAACATATAATAATACTAAGGCTAACATTAGGCATTCAGACGAGTTATTAGAATTAGTTGCTTGACAGAAATTAATTAGGAGTGTTACTGTTAAACGCTTTTAACAGGCTGTAAAATCTAAACTATCTTTCTTTTAACTTATTGAGTTATGCCAAGTAAGAAAACTCAAGAATTTGTTTTTGATCAACGTAATCGGGAGATCTTACTCTCAATTATTAAGATGTATGTTGATACTGGTGAACCTGTTGGATCAAGAACTCTTTCCAAATATTCAAAAGAAAAGCTTAGTGCAGCAACAATTCGCAATATTATGGCAGATCTAGAGGAGGCAGGTTATTTAACTCATCCTCATACTTCGGCTGGTCGTATCCCTACGGATAAAGCCTATAGATTCTATGTTGACAGCATTTTACGACAAGTAAAAATATCTAAGTCTGATGAATCAGCTATAAGGCACTCTCTTTTAGAGTCAGAAGTTAGTAGTGCGACCCAATTTATGGAACGTACTTCACATTTGTTGTCGCAGATGTCTAATAATGTTGGTATTGTTGTTTCTCCTGCAATTGCCCAAGATATTTTACAACATATAGAATTTCTTAAATTAGCTGATGGCCGAATACTTGTAATTATGGTTTCTCGTAGCGGGTTAGTTCGTGATAGAGTGATCCGAGTTGAAGGTGATTTTTCACAAACAGAACTAGATAAGACTGCTCGTTATGTTACAGATAACTTTAAGGGCTTAAGTTTATCCGCTATTCGTGCTGAAATATTAAGATGTATGTCAGAGGAAAAAGTCCTCTATGATAGATTGCTACAAAACGCTATTTTACTCTGTAATCAGGGATTAGAGGACGAAGAACAAGGTAAAGTTTATGTAGATGGTACTTCTACAATTTTAACTAAACCTGATTTTACCGATACAGAACGACTACGCGGACTATTTCGCATGTATGAAGAAAAAGGTAAATTGCTAAAAATTCTTAATGAATGTTTAGCTGAATCTACTTCTACAGGAATAGGGATTCGTATAGGTGCAGAAAATAATATTCCTAGCTTACGTAACTGTACAATTATTACTTCACCTTATACTTACGGAAGTAATATTAGTAATGTAGTTGGAGGAGTTGCAGTTGTTGGGCCTACTCGTATGGAGTATGCTCGAATGATTACAGTAGTTAATTACATTGCACGTCTATTTGAACAGGTTTTTAGCGAAGATAAACAAATTAATCGTTAGTTTTTAGAAAGCTAAGGTAAAAATTTTTAAACAATTCTCTTTTACTACATAAAAGTAGTAAGTAGTTAGACTTTATAGGGAATGCCTATAAATATATTCGTAAAGTTATAGGACTTTAACGCAAAATGACAATAGAAAATAAAGAACAATCATCAAATATTACAAACCCCGAACTAGATACAACTACTAATGATGAAACTGCTGAAGCTAGAAGTGAAGCAAAAGAGGAGACAACAAAAGAAGTTGTAACAGAACAAAAAAAGGATGATTCTAAAGGTGCGACACCATCTATTAGCGAAGAGGAAATCGCCCAACTTCTAATAGATCTTTCTGATGCACAAGAGCGATCAGTAAAGCTTTCTGAGGAAAAGAAGCTTATTTATGAACAATTAATGAGACGACAAGCAGAGTTTGAGAATTTTCGTAAACGAGTAGATCGTGAGCGAAGCGATGTACATCTGCAAGCTCGTTCTAATGTTGTAGTGGAAATGCTACCTGTTTTAGACAATTTAGAAAGAGCTTTGGAATTTACCCCAAAAGGTGAAGCAGGTGAAGCAGTATGTGAAAATATTTTAACTGGGGTAAAACTTATACATCGTCAATTCCTGGATGTATTGATTGGTTTAGGGCTTTCACCTGTCAAGGCTTTAGGAGAACTTTTTGACCCTCATATGCATGAAGCTGTCACGACAGAAACTAATAACGATTTACCAGAAAATACTATTGTTGCTGAACTACAAAAAGGCTATAAACTTGGTGAAAAGCTGCTTAGGCCAGCAATGGTAAAGGTTGCAGTTCGTGGATAATATAAATTCCTAGCAAAATTACGAGACATTATTTAAGTTGTTAAATCCTACAAATATTTATTAGAGAGATGATTTTATGGGTAGAGTTATTGGTATAGACTTAGGTACAACAAATTGTTGTGTAGCAGTAATGGAAGGCGGCGTAACTCAAATTATTCCTAACAAAGAAGGTGGTCGTACAACACCATCTGTAGTAGGGTTTACAGATAAAGGAGAACGTTTAGTAGGGCAAATAGCTAAACGTCAAGCTATTACTAATGCTGCTAATACGGTTTTTGCTGTAAAACGCTTAATTGGTCGTAAATATAACTCTCCAGAAGTTTTAAGAGCAAAAGAGTCTTCTCCTTATGAAATAACAGAATCTAACAATGGGGACGCTCGCGTAAGAGTACAAAACCGAGATTATTCACCTCCAGAAATATCAGCCATTATTTTACAACGCTTAAAATCTGCCGCAGAAGATTTTCTTGGCGACGAAGTAGATGAAGCAATTATCACAGTACCAGCATATTTTGATGATTTTCAACGCCAAGCAACAAAAGATGCTGGTAAAATTGCTGGTCTTAATGTACAGCGTATTATTAATGAGCCTACAGCCGCTGCTCTGGCTTATGGTCTAGGAAAAAGATCAGCCGAAAAAGTTGCTGTTTACGATCTAGGCGGGGGAACGTTTGATATTTCTATCCTAGAAATGAATGATGGAGTATTTGAGGTTTTATCCACTTGTGGAGATTCATTTTTAGGTGGTGAAGATTTTGACCAACGTATCATTGATTGGCTAATTGATGAATTTAGAAGCGAAACAAATATTGATCTAAGAATGGATAGGCTGGCACTACAACGATTAAAAGAAGCCGCTGAACGTGCTAAATGTGAGCTTTCTAATACATCAGAATCAAATGTTAACTTACCTTTTATTTCTGCTGATGCTTCTGGCCCAAAACACTTAAATAGAGTTTTAACAAAAGATAAATTTGAAGAATTAGTATCAGATTTAGTAGAAAGAACTGTAGAACCTTGTCAAAAAGCTCTTTGGGATGCACAACTCAAACCAGGCAACATTGATAAAGTTTTACTTGTTGGTGGACAAACTCGTTCTCCTATTGTTCAAAGAAGAGTACAAGAAATTTTTGCTAAACCTGCTTCGGCTGAAATTAACCCAGATGAAGTTGTTGCAATGGGTGCATCAATTCAAGGTGGTGTATTGCTTGGAGAAGTTAAAGATCTAGTACTTTTAGATGTTATCCCTTTATCTTTAGGTATTGAAACTAGAGGTGGGGTGTTTACCAAAATTGTAGATCGTAATGCAACTATACCATTAAAGAAAAGCTTAATATTTACTACTGTAGCTGATAATCAATCAACTGTAGAGGTTCACGTTCTACAAGGTGAGCGTGAAATAGCTGCGCATAATCGTTCTTTAGCAAAGTTTGAATTAGTTGGCATTCCTCCTGCTCCTCGTGGTGTTCCACAAATAGAAGTGTCTTTTGAGTTAAATGCAGATGGTATTGTAGAAGTTTCTGCTCGTGACAAAATGACAGGCTTAGAACAAGCAATGAAAATTTCACCTTCATCAGGACTTTCGCCAGATGAAATTTTTAACCTTATTGAAGAAGCAAAAGCAAATGCTGATGCTGATCGTCAACAAAAAGAAGTGTTATTGCTGAAAAATCGCT
This sequence comes from Blastocatellia bacterium, assembly GCA_016713405.1. Taxonomy (NCBI): domain Bacteria; kingdom Pseudomonadati; phylum Acidobacteriota; class Blastocatellia; species Blastocatellia bacterium. The sequence continues at coordinate 90,007 of JADJPF010000022.1, read as the reverse complement.
TAGAAGGATTACTGCAAAATACCCAACGTTCCTTTAGTGAATTTGGTTGGATGTTGTCTGAAAAAGATCAAGAATCTGTACGTAATTCTTTGCTAGTAGCTAAAGATTCACTCGCTAGTGAGGATTTAGGGATAATAAAACAAAATTTAGAAGAATTAGAAAGAACGGGAAGGCTAATTACAGAAGCAATGTTTTCTGGGGGTACTACTGAAGGAGTTTAGATCTATTAGAACAAGTGGAAAATACCTCTATCTATCCTAATTAGTTGTAATTAAGATTTTATATATGAGTAGTAATAATAAAAGAGACTATTATGAAGTATTAGGTGTTGCTAAGGATGCTGGAGAAAGCGAAATTAAAAGTGCTTATCGAAAGTTAGCAATAAAATATCATCCAGATAAAAACCCTGGTGATACAGAAGCAGAAGAGAAATTTAAGGAAGCCGCGGAAGCTTATAGTGTGCTAAGTGATAAAAACCAGCGCGCCCGCTATGACCGTTTTGGACATTCTGGCGTAGGTACTTCAGCCGCTTCTAGTGCAGGTGGTGCAGGTTTTGGAGGAGCAGGTTTCCCAGGTTTTGAAGATATTTTGGGAGATTTGTTTGGATTTAATGATATTTTCGGTAGAAGCGGACGTTCTCGCCAAGTCCAACGTGGTGCAGATATTCGTTACGACCTGGAAATAACACTAGAGGATGCTGCTCAGGGAATTAAAACAAAAATTAATGTACCACGATTAGAAAATTGTAATTCTTGTCAAGGTAGCGGGGCAGCACCAGGTACTTCTCCAATTAACTGTCCAACTTGTAATGGTGTTGGACAAGTACGCTATCAACAGGGATTTTTTAGCGTTAGTCGTACCTGTTCTTATTGTCGTGGTACTGGGAAAACCATTAAAGACCCTTGCCAAGAATGTCGTGGTGAGGGCCGTATCTCAAAAGAGAAAGTTTTAGAAATTAAAATTCCACCTGGTGTTGATACTGGCGCAAGACTACGTGTTCAAGGAGAAGGAGAAGCTGGTTTTGGAGGTGGGCCACCAGGGGATCTTTACGTAGTGATTATCTTAAAAGAACATGCTGTTTTTGAGCGTCAAGAAAATGATCTACATTGCACAGTACCAATAACTTTTGCTCAAGCTGCATTAGGAGCAGAAATTACAGTCCCTACTTTAGAAGGTGAAGAAACTATCAAAGTAGGAGAAGGGACACAAACAGGTAAAATCTTTCGCTTAAAAGGCAAGGGTATGCCTGCTTTAGGTGGACGAGGTCGGGGAGATTTATTTGCTGCTGTAAATGTTATAACTCCAACTAACTTGACTCGTGAGCAACGAAAATTATTTGAAGAATTAGCTAAATTTGATGATAAAGCTCCAGTTCATGAAAAAGGTTTGTTTGATAAGGTAAAAGATATTTTTAGTTAAAAACTTAAAAAATAATTTTGATATAAATAATGCCAAGCAAACTTGTTGATTTGCTTGGCATTATTTATATTTATCGTTAAAGTACCTTAAATAAATTAATTGTTTTAGCTATTTTGAAAGGATTAAAAATTGTCTACTCCCGATAATGTTTTAGTGCGAGCAATGGCTGCAAATGCAACTATTCGTTGTATGGCTACTATAACTACTAATTTAGTTAATCAAGCTTGTCAACGACACTCTACTTTACCAACCGCCTCGGCTGCTTTAGGTAGAGTTTTAACAGGTACTTTAATGATGGGTAGTTTGTTAAAAGATCTTGAAAAAATTACAGTACAATTTCATTGCCAAGGGCCTATTGGCAACATTACTGCTGAAGCAGATGCTTATGGTAATGTTAGAGGATATGTTAGAAATCCCAGTGTTGATCTACCAGTAAATGAAAAAGGAAAATTAGATGTTGGAAAAGCTGTTGGCGAAGGTATGCTTTATGTAATTCGAGATGCTGGTTTTGATATTGGGCTAGGGCGAGATCCTTATTGCGGTTCTGTGCCAATTGTTTCAGGCGAAATTGCAATGGATTTAGCTTATTATTTTACTAAATCTGAACAAATCCCTTCAGATGTTAGCTTAGGTGTTTTTGTTGAAAAGGATGGAATAGTAACTGCTGCTGGGGGTTTTATTATTCAAGTTATGCCTGGTGCAGATGAAAAACTAGTCTCAGAAATTGCTAATTCTGTAGCTCAAACACCTCCTAGTACAACTATGATTCGATCTGGTTATAGTGCTGTAGATATGTTACGTCAAGCTTTAGGTAAGGTAGACTTTGAAATTTTATCTACAAATACAATTAATTTTACGTGTCAATGTTCTTATGAGAGAGCGATTAGCTTAATTTCTGCATTAGGTAAAGAAGAAGTGAGTGATATGTTGGAAAAAGATAAAGGTGCAAAATTAACTTGTCACTTTTGCAGTGAAACTTACTCTATTACAATAGAAGATTTAGAAATGATACTTAATAGTTTGAATTAGCAGCGTTTTTGTTGTACTGTAAAAGCTTAGATTATTTAACTTAGTTGTATTAATACAGTGTAAACTAAGTAAGTTAATATTTTTTCAATTTCTTAAGTCACGCGCGTGACGAAATAATTGTAGCCTAAGTCGTAAGACCTAAGTTTAGTGATTATACATAATTAAAGTCGCGTAGCGACGGCATAATAAATATAACAAATTCAACAAATTAATTATGTCGTCACTACGTGACTTTGTAAATATTACATCACAATACGTAGGGTTTCAACCTTACACTACAATATGTTGCCCCGTTGGGGTTTTAAGAGATAAAACATCAGAAAATTTTGTTTACAGTGTAATTAATTATTATTAAGAGCAGGTGCAGCAAAGAAAATCTGCTAGGTAAAAGTAAGATAACTTAAATAGGTTTAGAAGTATGCCAACTCCAAAAAATCGACGAAGTTTTACTGAAGATTGGTTTGTTATTCAAAAGAAGACTATCAATAAAGCTATTCTTACTGTAATAGCTGTTCTGGTCTTAGCCGTTGCTAGTTATGGAGTAAAGCTTTGGTTTGAAGCCTATGATCCATCAAAGCCAGATCCAAATAGAGTAGCAAAATTTATTCGTTTTGATGGGAATGTAACAGTTATTAAAAAAGGTTCAAATGAAGCATTGCCAGCAACAAAAGACATGGCATTAAAAGAAGGCGATACCATTCAAACAAATTCAGGATCTTCTGCTTCAGTCGAGTATTTAGATGGAACCCAAATATATTATAAAAGCTGGTTCGACTTTGATTATCAAAGAAAATTCTCGTAATGAAAAACGAATAACCAGCAAATTACAAGGAGGAGGAGTAAAAGTTAATACCTCAGAAGAAAGTGATAAACATATTATTGATTCTGAAGGAACTAAAGTTAGAGTAGAAAAAATTCTGATGTAGATTTAGATAATAAAGATGGACAAACTACAGTTCAAGTAACTAGCGGTTTAGCTAATTTATTAGGAGAAACAGAACAACCAATTTCGGCAGATCAAATAGCTAAAATTGATAAAACAGGAGTTAATATTAAAAATCTACCTCCTCCGCCCAAATTAGGTAGCCCAACCAATGCAAAAGAAATGTTAGTTAATCCAGGTGAAACTATTGAATTTAGATGGAATGCAATACCAAATGCTCAAAAATATAACTTAACACTTGCTTCTAATATTTCTTTTTCTGAACAATCTATCAAGCTTCAAGCTTTGAATATCAAAGAAACTAAATATAAATGGATAAAACCATTAAATGGGCCTATTTTTTTGGAGAGTTCAAGCTGTGACTACAGATGGTCTTCAAGGTAAATGGAGTGAACCTTTTGAAATTAAAGTACAGAAAAAAGGTGAGAGAAATATTGATATTCAATTAACTAAGAAAAATAAAATTACAGATTTACTTTGGGAAATAGAAGGAAATACTAGACCAGGTGTTGTACTAAGAATTAATGATCAAATTACAGAAGTAGATACTAAGGGACATTTTAAGAAAGATGTTACTTTATCGCCTAATGCCCAGCGTCAAATTACTTTTGATGCTCGTGACCCTAGTGGCAATACGGGTAAATTAATAGAAAAACTTTGAGTGTTAGAGAAATTTGGATTTCAAAAATAGGAAGCCATTAAAGCTTCCTATTTTTTGTTTTCACTGTTATAAGAGAACTAGCAAAAATACTTGATGATTTTCTTGTGTAATACAATTAAACTTAAACAAATATCAAGTTAATTTTAAGCTCCATCAATACTATAAAAATGCTTAATATTTTTAACTTTAAAAAGTATTTTTTATAAAAAAATGCTAAGATACTTGGAATTTTGCTAATTAATTTATAAAAATAATGCAAACTTAGTTTGCTAGGTGAAAAGTAAAAAACTTATACAGGTTTACAGGTATGTCAACCCAAAAAAATAGAAGAGGTTTTACTGAAGAATGGTTTGTTATTCAAAAAAAAACCATCAAAAAAGTTATTTTTACAGTGATTGCCATTTTAGTTTTAGCTGTTGTTGGTTATGGAGTAAAGGTTTGGGTTACACAAATTATTGAAGAAAGTAAACCAGACGCATATAGAGTAGCAAAATTTATCCGTTTTGATGGAAATGTAACTGTTATTAAACGAGGCACAAACGAAGCATTGCCAGCAACAAAGGATATGGCATTAAAAGAAGGCGATACTATCCAAACAAGCTCAGGATCTTCTGCCTTAGTAGAGTATTTAGATGGAACTAAATATACTATTAAAGCTGGCTCAACATTGATTATTACAGAAGATTCCCGCAAGGATAAACGAATAACTAATAAGCTACAAGGAGGAGGGGTAAAAGTTAATACTTCAGAAGATAGCAATAAGCATATTATTGATTCTGAAGGAACTAAAGTTAGAGTAGAAAAAAATTCTGATGTAGATTTAGATAATAAAGATGGACAAACTACAGTTCAAGTAACTAGCGGTTTAGCTAATTTATTAGGCAATACAGAGCAAACAATCTCAGCAGATCAAGTAGCTAAAATTGATAAAACAGGAGTTAATATTAACAATTTACCTCCTCCACCCAAATTAGGTAGCCCAATTAATGCAAAAGAAATGCTAGTTAATCCAGGTGAACCAATAGAATTTATCTGGGATCCAATACCAAATGCTGAAAAATATAACTTAACACTTGCTTCTAATATTTCTTTTTCTGAACAATCTATCAAGCTTCAAGCTTTAGATATCAAAGAAACTAAATATAAATGGATAAAACCATTAAATGGGCCTATTTTTTGGAGAGTTCAAGCTGTGACTACAGATGGTCTTCAAGGTAAGTGGAGTGAACCTTTTGGAATTAAAGTTCAACGTAAAGGCGAGGAAAAAATCCAGATCCAACTTACTAAGAAAAATATGATTACTCAGCTACTTTGGGAAATAGAAGGAAATACTACTCCAGGTGTTGTATTAAGAATTAATAATATTCCTACAGAAGTGGACGCTAAAGGACATTTTAAGAAAGATGTTACTTTATCACCTAATGCTGAACGTCAAATTGTTTTTGAAGCACGTGATCCTAGCGGCAATACAGGCAAATTAATAGAAAAACTTTAAGAGTTGTTTTGTAAGTAAATAGAATTTGCAAGTTAACGGCAAACCCTATTTACTTAAAATTTCTTTAATCATAATTATTGTTGAGGAGCAGCATTAACAGTATTGTTGGTATTAATTAAAATAGTTTCTTGTTCACCAGCTAAAATAATACCTTTAAGCATATCATTTTGATTTTGTTTACTTGTCATTAATTGATTAACAACAGCCTTATTTTTAAGTAAACCTTTACGAGCATTAGATCTAGCTACTAATTTATTACCTTTCCAAATGCTAATTTCTTGCTTTTCTTCATCAAATGTTACTTCATATTTACCTTTTTTTACTTCTGTTCCATTGACTACTACATCTTTACTAATATCTACTTTTTTACCTTTTCCTTCAGCATATGCTAATCCATTAAAAAATACTACGCTTGCTACTAATACCATTACTAAATTAAATGCTTTTTTCATATTGACCCCTTATTTGATTAATTTTTTGATATTTTGTAGGCCACTTAACGCCTGCAAGTTAGTTAACACTGTTAACGTGACTTTAAAATATTAGTTCGCAGAAGTTGATAAAAGTTTGCAATTATTTCCAGGATTTTTAAGCAAATTTCTAAACCATTGTAATTGAAGGTAGTTATATTAAATTTAATAGATTTTGCAAAAAAACTAGCCACTAAAAGTAAATAATCGTATCATTAGCCATTATTAACTAAGGTATTAAGATTAAAACAAATGATGTGGGAGATTTGTCTAAATGTTTAATAGTCGCTATATTGCTACACTTGTTTTCCTAGTGCTTAGCTCGTTTAGTCTAGCAGTTGATGTTTTTGCACAAAGTAAAGAGCGAGAAATAGAATGGAATAGCTATAGTCTACCAACAGGAAACTTTGTTCGATTTGTGAATCTAGAAGAAGGTTACAGTTTTTGGTATCCGGCTGAGTGGCAGCAAAAAAAGAATGCTAATGGAGATACAGCTTTTAGCATAGTTCCAGAAGGGCCTAATTTTGTTATTGCTATAGATAATATTGCTGATGGTTATGGAATAGCTAATTACACATCTTCATTACTTCAAGGATTTCGCAAGTATTCAATCAACCAAGAAACTTTTTCACTTAGAACCGTTTCAATAGGTGGGATTGAAGCGCGTGAAGCTCATTTTGAGATTGAAATTAATGATCGTGTTGCCAATGAAACGGTTTGGGTCACGGTTGTTGGGCCAAAAGCTTATAACTTTATTTTTGCATTTGACCCTGCTGACAAAGAAAAATTTGAGCCTTATATTAAACGTATAGTAGAAACAATTAATATTGGTGCTAGGGGTCATTGGGATAGGGAATTTGAAACTTTACGCACTAAGTTTGCTGATCAAACCGTTGCAGGTAGTGAATTAGCTGCTATTAATGTTGCTAAAAAAATTCGAGATTTTAATATTCCCAAGTCAGAATGGACAAAAGAACTTACAGAATTAATTGTTAAATCTCCTGCCATAGCAATAGATCTTCTTACAAATAGCGATCCTCAGGTGCGGGCAGAAGCCATTCTACAAATAAGCAAAATAAAAGACCCAAAATTTGATGAAATACTACTTTGGGCATTAACTGACAAAGATAGTTATTGCAGCACAATTGCAGCACAAGCTTTTGCAACAAGAGGTTTAGACGCGCTCAATCTCCTTAAAAAGAAATTACCTGATTTAATAGATAAACCAGGTGTAATTTTACATGTAAGTGCTGCATTTAATGAGCAAAACGTCCGGCAAGTTATCTATGATGAAGCCATTAAAACAGGAAAATTAGCTGATTGGGCTAAAGAACCATTAAGCGAATTGACTAAATTAGATAATTTAATTAATAAGGATAGCTTAAATTCTGAGTTAGTTTCTAAATTGGTAAATGCTCCAACTACAGGAGAAACACTTTTTCCAAAAGACTCAACGCATTATTTAATGACACCAAATTTTCAGCAGGCTTTAGAAAAGTTTGACACTGCTCTTTCAGGGATTCAATTAAATACAGTTCGTGATCAAATGACATTAGCTTTAATTATTAAAACGCTAAAGACCCGTCTTGCTGAAGAACTTAAAATTAATGCTACAAGTGATATAAGTTCAACAATAGGTATTAACCTTAAATCTCCTATAGCTTTAGCAGCCTGGCCCAGGATGAAAAGACAGAAAATATTTCTGCTCATAGTGCAGTAATAGCTTCTGTGTCCGATAAGAATCGTTTTGAGCGATTGCTAGCTTTATACCAAAATCAATTTGACGATTTTGAGTCATTTTCTACCTTTAGTGCAGTGGCAGCACGTATAGCCACAATTCTTCCAGCAATGCTTCCTGTTGGAATGGCAGTAGCTTTTTCCGATCTTGAAGGTAAGGAAAGAGAAATAAAACCACTTCATAAAGAACTATATTTTGAGCATCACCTAATCAATAGCTTACCATTGACAATAATTAAGAAATTAAGTGTTTTTGAAGGAAAACCAACAGAATATAGTAGTATTTTTGTTCTCTATCTTGGTGATACAGCAATAGTTACTTCTTCTCAAGAAGCTATTGCAGATTTAATTTTATCTGCAAGTCAAGGAAACACTATTGGAACAAATAAAGATTTTGTACAGGTAAAAGCACAAACAGGAGAAATAGTTTTTTTTAGCCAACTAGGAAAATTAATTAAAACTACAGATGCTAAAGATAAACAACTTCCACTTATGGAAAATCTAGTAACTCTTATTGGTAATGAAATAGGGGCTTTACAAATTAATAAAAATTCTTGTGAAACTTTATTTAGTTTTAACCTTTCTTCACAAACTTTTGCTAACACAATTACAAGCTTTAAGCCTTGGGAACTTAGCGCGGCTAGGGAATTGTTTCCAAACAATACAATTTTTTATGCTGGAACAAAGATCGATGCACTAAAATTTTGGAATTTGCTTAAATTATCTAGTGGACAGGTAAATAAAAAAGCCCAAGATCCTTTAGACATAGAAATTGAAAAAACAATACTTTCTCAACTAGAAGGGGAAGTTGCTTTTGCTCTTATTAGTATTAAACCTGTTATAGCTGATTTAATTACTAGAAACAAAAAAGATGAAAAAGATAATAAGGATAGCAAGGACAATAATTCTAAATTACCAGCAATAGCTTGTGCCTTAAAGCTAAAAGACAACACGCTTGCTAATCAGTTTCGCAACAATAAAATTTTTAAGAATTTAACAAAATTACCTTTTGTAACGTTCTCAGGTTGGCCGGTTGCATTAGTTAAAGCAGATGGCTATGAATTTGTTTTTAGTGTAACTGATAACTATATGATTTTTGTAGATAGCATAGAAACACTTAAACTATTAGAAAAGCCAGAAAAATTTGCTAGCACCCGCGATTATATTCGTTCAACAGATGCTATTTCAGATAATCTAGCCTTGTTTGCTACCTATAATCTTGATAGTGCTTTTAATGAAGCAGCAAGTCTTAGTAGTAATAATGCAATGGCTAAAGACATACTAAATGCGATGGGCGCAATGCTTAGGGCTTTTCATAGTCAACGTGCTTCAATATCTATAAAAGACAATAACTTAGAGGGTCGTTTAGCTGTGTCTTTTGACCGAGAAGGACGCTATTCTGTAAGTGAACTAACAAAACAAGTAAATGATTTTGATGTTGCTAATGCTATTGTATCTGCAAAAGGTATTAATCCTATAGAATCAAGCCGTATAGAGTCCTTAAAATTACGTATTAAAACAAAGCCAGAAGTTATTTCTGGTCTTCAAAATGAGATTAAGAAGTTTCCTTGGCAACAAGTAGAAACTGCTAATGAAAATAATTTAATTCTACAATCTAGTGCGCGTCAAATTCCTGATAATCAAAGTGTTGTGTTGCCAATTACAGCAGATGAATTTGTTCCTTATCTACGTGCAACAAGTCGCATTAATTCAAATGATCCACAAATTATTGAGCTAGCAAAACAAATTGTTGGAGATGATAAAGATAGCCGTAGCGTAGCGCGAAAACTTGGAGAATGGACATACAGCAACTTAAAATGGAAGAAAGTTCAAAGTGATACAGTTGAGACTTTAACATCACGTGAGGCAGATTGTTTTGAGCATTCAGAACTTTATGTTGCTCTTGCTCGCGCTTGTGGCTTGCCAGCAAGAGTTGTAACAGGTGCAGCACTTAGCGGAGGGTCTTTTGGCTCTCATGCTCGGTAGAAGTTTACTTAGGCAAATGGGTAGAAGTTGACCCAACCTGGGGACTAATGGACTATGTTGACGCAACACATTTGCGCTTTGATGATACAGACACTTTTATTAGTTACGCTATGCTAAATCAAATTGAAATGGAAATCTTAGAAGCACGTCCTTTTGTTGCTGATTTCCAACGCGATCCAATAAAACTAATAACAACAATTACTAATAAAGATTCACAAATTCCTGAAGAAATGGCTTTTGACTTAAGCTTAATAGCTGAAAATGTATTAGGTGCAAATAGCCTTATTAAATTAACTGAAAAACAACGTGCTTCAGTTGTAAGTGGTTTTGAACGTGTTCTTGCAAAAGAGCTAAAAAAATTAAAAGGAGAAATTAAAATCTTAAAAAGTGAAGTTAAAAGTCAGGAAGCTAATATTTTTGCACTAGATAATGAGAATAGATTTTTAGATTTTCATTTAGTAAAACGCGGTGAAGCTTGGTACATTGTCGAAATTAAAAATAATGACTATGGATTACCAATTTTTGCCGACACTGTAAAAAGTGTAATTGAAGAAAGGTTGCCAATTATAAAACTAGTAGAAAGCTCTAATACTGATTTTGTAATCAATGAACTTGATAAATTAATAGCTAAGAACAATCAACCACATTTATTGTTAGCAAAAGCAAGTATTTTACAAGAAAAAGAAATTAATAAAATATACGTAAATCAACTTGCTGGTAATGAAAGACCTAAAGAAGAGCCTAATTTTGAAGTCCCCCAAAAACTTTTCCAAGAACTTATGACACAATGGCCGCAATTTGCTGCAACTTATTTTTTATCAACTAGGCGAATTTTTAATGAAGATAAGAATCTTGAAAGAGCTATTCCATTGCTAGAACGCTATGCAGAGTTAACACCAGTAGATCCTAGACCTTGGGAAAGACTTGGGGACACTTTGACAAATCTCAAACGTTTTGATGAGGCAGAAAACGCTTATTATCAAGCAATTGCACGATATGATAAAAACTTTGATTACCATATAGCACTTACCAAACTTTACATTAAGCAATCTAACGTAGAAAAAGCTAAAGAAAGTTTTGCAAATGTGTTAAAGCTTGCTCCAAGTTTAGATGAAGCTTTTAGCTTTATAGTGGATTTTTTCTATGATTCTTCAAAAGAAGATTTAGAAAAACTGGAAACTATAGTAAGTAACTTTCCAGAACAGCTTAATACTAGTAAATTGGCTTTAAGTCTGCTTTCTTCTATACAAAATGAACAAGAAAAATACGAAGCAGCACTAAAAACACGACAAAAAGCATTAGCACTTAAGGAAGAAATCTACGATTATATTTTTATAGCCTATCTTAACCGCAAACTTCGTAATTTTAAGTCTGCACTTGAAGCTTCTGAACAAGCAATTAAATTAGAAGCTGATTATAGTGAAGCACATTTTGAAAAAGCTTGCGCTCTAGCTCAATTAGGAAATAAACAGCAAGCAATAGAAAGCTTAAAAAAGGCTGTTGAATTAGATACAGAACTTGAAATAGATATGGACGATGTAGACTTAAAGCCTTTAGCAAAAATGCCAGATTTTAAGATATTAAAAGCTGAATACCAAAAATAGTTTGCTTGTAGCCTGATTTTAGAAGCAAATCAGGCTACAAACCACCTTTCCAAATAACTGCAAAATATAACAATTAATATTTAGTCCGGGATGCAACCTTTTTAGTGGCTTCTGCAACACTACACTATTGGAAGTTAAAAATGTAAAAGGAGGGGATATGCCAAAAAGCAGGTTGTGGCTAAGTGCTTTTATAGTGGTGTGTTTATTCACCAATGTACTAGCTCAAAGTAGAAACCGCCGAGCAGTCCAGCAAAATCCTAGCAACAGCGAAACCAACGTTGTCAGGGTGGAATCGCCAGGCATACAAGTAGAATATCGTTCCCGTAAAGGTGCAACAAAAATAGAATTTCGTAGCCTTAGTGACCCAGAACAAGGAAAAATTAAAGATGGTACTGTAACTAAAGATAATCGTGGTAGTGTAAAAGTAGAAGTAAAAGGTGGATTTACTGAAGTAGATGTTTGTAATCTATGCACTAAAATTGAGCTACCTAATAGAGCTTCTAAACTTTATGGCCCATATTTTCATACCTATGTACTTTGGGTAGTAACACCACATGGAGTAACTAGAAAAATTGGAGAAATACTTTATGAAGACGGCTTTGGAGAAGATTTTGGTTATGTAGATGGTACTACTACAGAAGCAGTTTTTGGTATGATGATCACTGCTGAACCACATTTCAGCGTGCTTAAACCTAGTAAACAAGTGCTTTATGTAAGCCGTTCACAACCAGCCGACACTTCCAACAAGGGTTTAGCTGTTGGTGATGCTATTTCTTATAATGCTTCTTTAATTCCTGATGGAATTGAAAAACACTAAACCAGTATCAAATAGGTGATTTTTCTCCTTTACTAACAGAAACCGACGGACAAGCAACTAAACGTGTTCGTCAAATGCGTAACAATTTACGGCAAGCTTTGATGGCACTAGCTATAGCACGTGTTGAGCTTAACACGGCTGAAGAAAGCCGACTTTTATATTCAGACCCAGTGATTAGTGAAGCCGCAGAACTACTTAATCCACAAGCGGCAACTTTAATTAGACAACAAATGGAGATAGAGTTAAAAGAACGTTTAAGACTACCTCTTTTTGAAGAAGTACGTGCTAAACAATCTTTGCAAGAAGCAGAAGACGCTTACCGTTTTGCACAACAACAAGCAAGAAATATTATTGAAAAAGAAGAGCGTGAAGAAAGAATTTTGCCTGTAATTGAAAAAGCTAGGATTGCTGCTCAATTTGCTGCTGCTGCTCAAGCTTATGCTAATGTTGCTGCTAGTCGTATTGCTCTAACTCGAATTGAAACAGAAAAAGATATCCTAACTAACTTGATTGACGATTTAGGCGCGGAAATTCGCGGTCGTCGAGGTGATTTACTAAGACTTGGTAGCGATAAGGAAACTTTAATTAAAGAAATTGAGCGACTAAATAAACATATCAAAGAGCAAGAAGCCTATATTACTCAATATGAAGAATATGCACGTAAATTAGAGGTTGAGAACCGCCGTCTAACTCGTGACCTTCAACAAATTTGTGACGAGCTAACTAGAGTAATTCAACAAGTTGGCGACATCACAACCCAAGGCCAAGACCAAATTATTAGGCTTAAATCTGATATTTTATTCCCAACCGGCGAATATTCTTTAGAAAGAGGTCAAGCCCTCAATGAAGCAACATCCTTTGAATTAATTGCTAGGGAAGCCGCCCTTAGACAAGAGCGAAGAACTACTAGCGACCCTAACAGATTAGCTCAAATTGATGCAGATATTTTGTTAATTCAAAGACAAAAAGATCCTCGTCCAGTCATGGCACAATTAGCAATGCTTCTGCAAGTGCTTTACAAAGACGCTCAGTTTCAATTTATTGGCTATACAGATACGGTTGATGGTGATGAGTATAATAAATGGCTATCTGAGCAAAGAGCTTTAGAAATAATGCGTCTATTTTTTGCTTATCGCCTTCAAACGATGGAGCCAAACGATCCAGTTTATAATAACTATTTGCAAATCTTACAGTTAGCTAATCGTCTACTAAATGGGGAGTTTCCTAATTATTTATCAGAAACTCAACGAGTAGCTAATCAAAAAGCACCTAAGAAAAGCAAAATCAGAGATTTACAAGAAGAACCAGATACAAAAGCACAACGTCAGCAACTCTTAGACCAACTTTCAGATATAGTTGTTGGTCGAGGTGAAGATCCTAATTTTCTACCTGTAAATACTCCTGATAATACAGCAGAAGCACAAAATCGACGTGTAGATGTAAAAATCCGTACTTCTGCTAATAGTTCGCTACCTTTCTGTAATAATCAACCTAAACCAATTCCTACACCACCTGCTAAACCTTCACTTTCTCCAGTAGATCCAGAAGTTGTTCGTGATATTACTGATACAGAACTTGTTAGCGTTCCAATCATTGTTACTAGGTCTGATAATAATTCTTATGTAACAGATCTTAGAAAAGAAGATGTAGTAGTAGAAGATAATGGACGAGTACAGGCAATAGAATATTTTGATAAAGATGTCTTTGATCAAACTACTACAACACAATCAGTTAATCCAAATACAGCAATAAGTATTGCTTTAGTTGCTGATGTAAGTGGTAGCCAACAATATAGCTTAGAAAGCCAACGTCAAGCCGCCCGGGATTTTATCAATCAGTTTATGCGAAATGGTGATAGAACTGCGGTAGTTTCGTTTAGTCACCGTAAGAGTGTGCTACAAAACTTTACAGGCGATCAAAACCTAATTGCTCAAGCAATTGACCAAATTCGCTATCAAACACCAATCGCGGTTAATGCTGCTGTAGAAGTTGAAGCAACCGATAGCGGAACAAGTCTTTATGATACAGTAAGAGATTTGGCTGCAAGACTAAATTCTAGCGAAAATAAACGCCGAGTAATTATTTTACTAACCGATGGCGAAGACACAACTAGCCGTGCAAGCCTTAAACAAGCTATTGCTGCTGCTAGACTTGCTCAAGTAAATGTCTATGTCATTGGTATCAAAGGTCAAGGCAGAGATGGTTTTACAGATGTTAAAGAAAGAGAAATGCGCCAACTTTGTGAAAGCACAGGCGGACGTTATTTCTTAACTGACTTAAGAGAAAATCGTCCTGATATTGATGTGCCATTTGATGAAATCACCAAAGAACTACGTAGCCAATATATTCTTTACTACTACCCAGACCCAGCATCAGACGGACTACACACTATTAAAGTAAGAATAAATAGACGTGATGGACGTTTTAATGTTGAACAACGAAAAGTAGATTATGAAATTATTCGGGTCAGACCTTAATCTTCTAAAGATACGATAGTTTTTCTACCAAAATAAGTTTAGAGTTATAGTCATTGCTATAACTCTAAACCTAACCCAAACAAATATTTGCACAAAGATAAATTTTCATTCTTTAAATTAATTATTCGCCCTGACCTAGTGAATAGCCTCTTTCCCCATCATAGTTATACAAATGTTCAGTTTTAATTACTTCAAATCCCATTTGGTTAATTGATTTTAGTAGCAACAATATTTCTTCAAAAGAAGTGGTTGGTTTTTGTGAAACAAAGCGACAACGCCAATGATCGGTGCAAAAAGTTTCTGGAAATCCATCTGGATAAACTTTTACCCCACGATTAGTAATAATTTTTAACTTAAATCCTAGTTCTGATGTTTGTTCCAAATGTTTACCTAAAAAATTTGGATCACGGTTTTCTTTATCCCAATCTAAAAATACATCTACTCCTACAAGTTCTTTCTTTTGTTTTGTAATAGGTTTAAGAGTAAAGTTTATTTTTGTAGCTTTATAGCTAACAGGCTCTAAGTAACGAGGTTTCTTATCTAACCTTTCGATTACAGCATCAGAAAATTCTTCTGTTCCAACTAATCTTTTACTTAATCCTAATTTGTAGATATCTGCTGGATGTATGCCATCTTCCAAAGTGCATAACCAAGCATTTTTTATTTTTTCTGCATATTCGCCTAGTCCAATATGAACTAACATTTGTGTTGCAGCAACAATTAATCCTGATGGGTTAGCAATACCTTTGCCTGCTATATCAGGTGCCGAACCATGTATTGCTTCAAACATTGCTCCATCACGACCTATATTAGCTGAACCAGCTAAACCAACTGATCCAGCAACTTGGGCTGCAATGTCAGAAAGGATATCTCCGTAAAGATTGAGTGTAACTATAACATCTAAACTCTCAGGTTGTGCGGCAACTCTAGCTGCACCTATATCAATAATTTGGTGGTTACTTTCTATTTCAGGGTATTCACTAGCAACTTGATTAAAAATTTTATGAAATAGTCCATCAGTAACTTTCATAATATTATCTTTAGTCATACAAGTTACTTTTTTGCGACCATATGCTTTAGCATATTCAAAGGCATAGCGAATAATACTTTCTGACCCAGGGCGTGTAATTAATTTTAAGACTTGTGTAACTTCTTGTGTTTGTTGATGTTCTATACCAGCATAAAGATCTTCTTCATTTTCTCGGATTATTATCATATTTAACCCAGGATAAGCTGAAGGAACAAAAGGAGTATAAGATTTACACTGTCTTACATTAGCAAATAACCCAATAGCTTTACGAATAGTGACATTTAAGCTTTTGTATCCACCACCTTGAGGAGTTGTTATAGGCCCTTTTAACAAAACTTTATTTTCTCTAATTATTTGCCAATCATTAGGTGATATACCAGATAACACTCCTCTTGAGTAAAGTTTTTCGCCTATATCAATAAAATCATAATCTAAAGGTGTTTTTGCTGCTCGTATAATTCGCAATGTTGCATCAGTGATTTCTGGGCCAATACCATCGCCTTTAGCAACAGTGATTCTTGGTCTATAAGACATTTGTTTTCTCCTCAAAAGTAGTAAATTTATTTATAAAGAGGTTTTAGACGTTGTGTTTTGATAGTTCAATATATGTATTGAACTATCAAAACACTTACAAATTGTTATTGTGGGTTAGCAGGTATGTTATTTTCTAAAACTATAGTTCTAGTTTCTCCAGGAAGAGTAATATCTTTAAGAATCCAACTTCCTGTTTCTTTTGAAATTCTTATTTCAGATGTTCTAGCCTTAAAATTTCTTTCTACTATTTTAGCAGGAGATTTAGCCACCATTTTCTTACCATCTAAAATCCAAAGTTCATTTGTTTGACTGTCAAATTTAACTTTGTACTCACCTTTTTTTACTAAAGTGCCATTTACCATTAAATCTAAAGTTGTTTTCATATTTACCTCTAGCTATATTTGTTTAGTTATTTCAAGCTATTTACTCAAAGTAAATAGCTTGAAGATTAAGGGTTAGCAGGTGCATCATTTTCTAAGACTATAGTTCTAGTTTCTCCAGGAAAAGTAATACCTTTAAGAATACTACTTCCTGTTTCCTCTGAGATTCTTAATTCAGATGTTCTAGCCTTAAAATCTCTTTCTACTATTTTAGCAGGAGATTTAGCCACCATTTTCTTACCATCTAAAATCCAAACTTCATTTGTTTGACTGTCAAATTTAACTTTATATTCACCTTTTTTTACTAAAGTGCCATTTACTATTAAATCCTTTGAAATATTAATAGTTCTGGCTTTTTCAAGTGCAAAAGAAGGAACACTAAACGCAAACACTAGGGCGATAACTAAAAAACAATAATTAAAAGGGTTTTTCATATTTTACCTCCAGTTATTTTCTATTTAGTTCAATGTAGGTTTATATAGCTACGTAACATTAGTTAAGCTATATGTTGTTTATTTTTACGCATTTTGTGATAGCAACCTACGTGCCAAAAACTTTAGCTTAAATTATTCTGGGCTATTTAATAGTAAAATAACGTGTTGTGGGAATTTGTTTAATAGTATAGGTAAGTTTTACCAAGCAGTTTATTCAAAAAAAGACAGATTGTTTAACATTTATTAAAAAATGTTAAATTTTTGGGACTTGAATTTTTCTATAGACTTTATTTACTCGTTGTAGAAACTTGTTGCAGAAGTTTTTTAGCTTCAAGTTTTGCTATTTTTCCATTTGCTCCAATTGCCCAGCATTCTAAAGCTTGACAAGCAAATGTATTAAAACCCTCTGAGTTAGCCATTTTCCAACTTCGTCCACCATCTAAAGAATAATCTGTTCCATTTAGTCCAACTGTTAAAAGAAGATTTTTATTAGTAGGTAAATAAGCAACACTTGAGCGATAGCCATTTGGAAGAGGAGAAATATTACTTTTTGAAGTTTGTTTAACTAACTGCCATGTCTTGCCGCCATCAGTCGTATAAGCAGCCGTTTTTTTAGTTTCTGCTGGGTTTTGAAAGTCTCCTCCAACCGCGACACCCATTTTAGCGTCTTTGAAAGCAAGAGAAAAAATTCCTGTAGAACTGCTACCGCTAATTATAGGGGTGTTAGAGACTTCCCAAGTTTTTCCACGATTTGTTGAGCGAAAAACACGTGCTTGAGTGCCACCTGTGCCAATCCAAGCGTTAGTTTTTCCAAAAACGGTAATACAACTACCACTTGCAGCAAAAGCAGACTCTCCATCTAGGGCAGGAGGAATGTTTTTTTGAGGGATTTCTTGCCAAGTTTCTCCACCATCACTAGTTGTAATGATTAGAAAATGCCCGTCAACAGGGTCACTAAAAGCAATCCCGTGTTTTTCATCCCAAAAGGCTAGAGCATCAAAAAAAGCCTTTGGATTTGTGTTCTTATAGACTAATTTCCAAGTTTTTCCGCTATCAGAGGTTTTATAAATTCTTGACTTTTCGCCTTCACCAATACTTAGCAAGCAAACTGTGTTTTCATCGAAGGCTTGTAAATCTCTAAAATCTAGGTCTTGTGTTTCGGGAATGGAAATGCTTGTCCAAGTTTTGCCAGCATCAATGGTTTTTAGGCAGTCTCCTTGGCTACCGCTTGCCCATACTACTTTACTGCTAACAATACTTAAGCCACGTAAATTTGCTTTAGAATTACTTTGCTGTAATTGCCAAAAATCTAAAGAATCTAAAGGTTTAGCAAAAGCAAGAGTAAACAATGCTATTAAAACAAAGAGAATTTTTACTAAAACAGATAAATAAGAGTTTCTCATTAATCAAATTAATCAAAAAAACGACGGAAATAATCTTGTTGTGTTAATACTCTAAAGGAATAATTTTTATCGCTAGTAAAATAATCTACACCTTTACCTAAAATAATGGCTTCTTCTACTAGATCTATTCCACAATTATAAGCAGCAATGCCACTAGCAGTTTTACCGAAATAATCTATATTTTTACGTAAAATGGAGACTCCAAAATCAATATTGGTAGCAGGATTTAAGCCATCTTCATTAAGTTTTAACCAAGTATCGTAACGACGTGCATCTATTTGCATTAAGCCATGACTATGACCACTTATAATGTTTCTACCCGCACTTTCACACCAAATTATTGCAGCAATTAAAGATGGTTCTAAATCATATTTGTCGGCTGCTGAATAAATATGATCTGCCCATTCATCAAAAGGCTCAGGTAGATTAAGTTTTCTTTTAGATTGAGGCCGATTTTCTACATATTCTTCTTCTATGTCCCGGTTAGCAAAAACACCAAATGTAGGAGCAAAATTTTCATTTTGTTTAACCGTTGGAGTAGTTTTTTCACTTGCTCGATCAATACCACTAATGCCGCGTTCAGTTTCTGCTACTCGTAAATGTCCTTGATGAGGAAGATTGCTATTAGCTTTAGCTATTTCTACTTGTGCATTAGCAATTGAGCCTAAATTAGCTTTTGTTGGGTCAAGTTGTAATTGTTTTTGCTTCAGTGGACTTGCTGATAATTGGTTAGCAAGTGAGTTTACTTGATTAGTTAAAGATTGTTGGCCGTTAGTTAAACTATTATTTGAATTAGCTAAATTAGTTAAATTATTAGTTAAGTTAACGCCGTCTTGTGGATTAGGTACTTTAAGTTTTTGACCAGCAAAGAGCAGAGGATCTTTTAGCAGTTGAGGATTAGCTTTTAGTAAATCAAATACATTCATTCCTAGTTCTGAAGCTACTTGCTCAAGGCTTTGACCAACAGGAATCATAAGGACTTTAGTATTGCTGGTAGCAATTAAATTAGCAATGCTATTTGGGTCAGTTGTTTTTGATTGTTGTGCTAAAAAGGAAGACTTACTTAAGAGTGAAGCATGGGAAGTTTGATTAGTGATATTTACATCTGCTTTATCTGTTGGAATTGTTGGATTAGATAAAGCAGGACTAGAGGGAAGGTTAGTAAGAATTTGTTTTGAACCTACAAATTTGTTTGGATTATTTATAACTTCAGGATTATTTAGGTCAAGATTTTCTGTGTCCAAAATTTCAGGATTAGGTATTGTATTTGTAAGGATAGAGCTATTTTTACCAGCAAATTTTCCTACTGCTGCATTTAAAGCATTATCTAGTAAGTCATTGTTATTGATAGGGTTATCTAAGCTATCAGAATCTCCTAAAACATCTATATTATTAAAGACTACATCAGCAGAGTTATCTTTACCTCTACCTTTACCTATGCGAGCAGATTGATTTGGGTCTACATCTACAGGCTCATTATCAATTGGAAATTCATCTGTTTTACCTAAGCTATTTTCTACATCTTGTTCTACTTCTAGTGATTGGGTAATTTCTATTTCTAAAGTATTTTCTGATTCGTCAATAGAAGTTGGAGAATTTGCAGATGAGTTTTCTGCATGTTTATTTGATTTAGATGGAGGTGCTTTGTCTGCACGAGGATTTCTAGTTAGATCATTATCTAAATCTTTATTAAATACTTTATCTAGTTTATTTTCTGTTTTAAGTATTTGTTTTTCTACGGTTTGTTGATTAAGAGTTTGTTGTAAATTTGATTGATTAAAATTAGTTTCTAATGAGTTACTGGAATTATTTTTAGCAGAATTATTTTGATTAATTTGAGGCAATTCGTTAGCCTTTGGTCTAACAATAGGTGGCGGTAAAGAGGGATTAGGCAAAGGACTATTATTGGAATTATTTGGGGTATTATTTGGTACTTTGTCTTTTACTTCTAAAGGATTAGAAGGAAAATCAGGTTTATGTTTATTACCATGAGATTTTAGCTGTCCTGGTGGAAATTGGGAATCATTACCATTGTTAAACTTAGGAAACTCACCTGATTTTTTCTTATCTAAAGACAACTTAAAGTTTCCACTAACAAGTAATTCTTCAGATACTTTTGCTAAACTACTAGCAGATGCTCCAATATTAGTAGGACTATCACTGTCTGATAATGAAGAATCAAACTTATTTTTTCCTTCACCATTAGGAGAAAATTTTTTAACTTCTACACCAATAGGTAAAACATTTTCTGTTTGATTTGCTTTGGTAGATGTACCAGTTTCTAGTAACTCGCTATCTAAATTAACGAAATTGTTTATTTTTGGCCCGCTTATTTCCATGTTAATTGACCTATAAGACTTTTAATTATTAAGAATTAATAAAGATAATAAATATTTATAGTAAAGAATAACTTCTAACTAAAAAACCTAGCATTTTGCCCGTAATTATCGGCATAAAATATAAAAAGTTACCTTTAAGCAGGATTATTTATTTTTACTTACTCTTACTAAGTAAGATTTTGGGTTATAGGAGTTAGCTCTATATCATCAAGTGGGATACGCTTAATTTGATTAGTATCAATTAGTTGTAGCAATACTTGGTAGCAATAATAATGAGATCGTTCAATGGCTGCACAAAGTTCTGTAACAATATATTGTTGTCTATTAATAAGTTCCCAAATGGTTTTAGCAACCTTATAATTAGAATCTTTACTATCCCAATCTAATT
Organism: Blastocatellia bacterium; assembly: GCA_016713405.1. Taxonomy (NCBI): domain Bacteria; kingdom Pseudomonadati; phylum Acidobacteriota; class Blastocatellia; species Blastocatellia bacterium. The sequence goes on along the minus strand of JADJPF010000022.1, from coordinate 68,861 downwards.
CACTTGCTAAAGGAATAAAGGTATCTGTATCACTTAATCGGCTTTTCATTTCTGCTAATTCATCTTGCAGTCGGACGGCTTCCATCAATAAATTCATAGTTGGGAAGTTAATTTCTAAAGCGGGGCTATCTGATTGTTGGATGGGGCCAGACTTAAAATTAAATAATCCATCTTGAGGGGGTGGTTGAAAAAGTTGTAAAAATGCTTCTACTCCAAAAAGATCTGCTAAAAACGCGCTTTTAACTTGTCCATCAGAGAAATTAACTTCTGCAACAGGTTCTTGTTGTTCGCTAGTAATTACTAATGTTCCTGTTAGTTTAGAAGCAATAATAGTTTGAATTACTGTAGGTAAATCAAAAAACCTTAAATTACCTTGTAAATGACGTTTAGCAATGCGTTGGTTTTTTACGCTAGATTGTAATCTATAAGCAAAAACCATAAGTAAAGATTTGGTAAATGCTGGAAAATCATCTAATAGTTGTAAAAATGTAGGTCGAGAAATTACAAAAACTGAGCCTCCTTCAGGCATACGGGCAATTGATCCATGTGTACTACCAATTAGTAAAGTCATTTCTCCTAAAGAATCAGAAGTTCCTAAATAGGCAACGGGGCGTATTTCACTAGGGTTTTCTGCTGAAGGCCGGCAAATTTCAACTAGCCCACGTTTTACCACATAAAAATTGCTAACAACTTGGCCTATCTCAAAAAGCGTTGCTCCTGGGGCTAATGTAACAATTTCTCCACGACTAACGATTTGTTGAATTAAATCAAAATCTAAATTAAGAAAAACATCACATTCTCTTATAAATTCAAGTTCTTCTGGGGGCAAAGTAGATAATGTCATAGTGTATATTACCTAAATAGATAACTATAAAATAAATTTTTAATTATTGTGGTTTTTCAATGTGCCATTTAACAAATTTGTTGTCAACTCGCTTAATTCTGCATTAACCTTAGCAAGTATTTTTATAAGCAATATTTATCTTACAATCAGAACTACAAATAAATAATTATGGCTAAAAGTGTATCCAAAACTACTAATAAGAAAGAACAAACTAAAACAAAGCAAATCAATCCTTTAACCTTAGAAGCAATACCTTTAATACTATTGCAACGGGCTAAAAAGCACCCAGAAAGAATTGCATTAAAAGTCAAAAACAATGGTCAGTTCCAAGATATAACCTGGGCAGAATATGGTAGAAAAGTTTCACAAATGGCAGCAGGACTTCTAGCACTAGGTTTAGAAAGAGGTGAAAAAGTTGCAATAATTTCAGCTAACCGCCCAGAATTTGCCTATTCTGATCTAGGTGTAATGATTGCAGGCGCAATAACAGTAGCTATTTATCCTAGCAGTACAGCTAAAAGTATTGCTTATATTCTTAATCATTGTGAAGCTAGATTTTTAATTGTAGATAATCAAGAAAAAATAGAAAAGATACTTGAAGTTATAGAAGAACTAAAATATTTAGAAAAAATAATTTTAGTAGATGTTGGAGAAAAAATAAAATTACCTAAAAAGACCAAACTACAATTTTTTGAAGATATTTTAGCACTTGGACAAGAACACTTGGACACAGATGAGGAATTGCTAACACAATCAATTAATAAACTTAATTTAGAAGATACAGCAATAATTATTTATACATCTGGAACTACAGGACAGCCAAAAGGAGCAATGCTAGCACACAAGAATATTAGTTTTATTTGTGCAACTATGGCATCAGTTGCTACAGGTGTTCAAGAACATGAAACATTTATTTCTTTCTTACCACTTGCACATGTTTTAGAAAGATTGGGTTGTTTGTATTTTTCTATACATAATGGAGGGACAGTTGGATTTGTAGAAAAACTAGAAACCGTAGCAGCAGATATTTTAGATATTCGTCCAACTATTCTTTACGGGGTGCCAAGGTTTTTTGAAAAAATTTATAATGGTGTAATGACTGCTGTAATGGATGGAAGTTGGATTAAACGCAATATTTTCCTTTGGGCTGTTAATGTTGGTCGTCAGGTAGCAAAACGAAAACAAAAACATCGTAAAATAGGAATAGTCTTAGAGTTAAAATACTGGTTGGCAGAAAAATTAGTTTTTGAAAAAATTCGCGCTCGTTTAGGTGGAAGAGTTAAATCTATTATTTCTGGTGGCGCACCGCTTGGAGTAAATATTTCTGAGTTCTTTGCTAATGTAGGAATGCCAGTAATGGAAGCTTATGGAGCTACAGAAACCTCTGCACCAGCTACTATAACTCGTCCAGAGGCTTTACGAGTAGGTACGGTTGGAACACCAATTCCTGATGTAGAAGTAAAGATTGCTGAAGATGGAGAGATTTTGATTCGTGGTGGTGGAGTTTGTCAGGGCTATTATAAAGATCCAGAAGCTACCAAACAGGCATTTGTTGATGGTTGGTATTATTCAGGCGATATTGGGCATTTTGATGATGAAGGTAACTTAATAATCACTGATCGCAAAAAAGATATAATTATTACTTCTGGAGGAAAAAATATTGCACCACAGAATATTGAAAATGTTTTAAAAAGTTCACCATTTATTAATAATGCAATGGTTTATGGAGATAGACGTAATTATTTAACAGCTTTAATAACACTTAATCCAGAAACAATTACAAACTACGCTGCTAAAGAAAAAATAAAGACTAGCGATCTAGCCGCACTAGCAAAAAAACACCAAATACGTATGCTAATTGAGGAAGAAATTGCTAAAAAAAACCGGGAATTAGCTTCTTATGAAAGAATTAAGAAATTTAGTATTTTGCCTAGAGATTTTTCTATTGAAAATGGCGAACTCACTCCTACATTAAAGGTAAAACGCCGAGAAGTAACACAAAAATATCAAGAATTGCTAGATAGTATGTATGAAAAGGAATTTGCTTCCACAACCTAGAAAATAAGTAATTAGGGTATTTGCGGAATTACAGATTGACTCAATTAAGACAGTTGCATAGACTAACGAACTGTAAATTCTATCTTTACACTACTAAAAATTTCCCGTGGCAGTTTAGCAATGGTTAGAAATCCATTCTTCTAGCTAAACTGATTTACCTAAACTAATCTAGTTTTAACATTAAAAACCGGAGAAATTTTTATGAAAAAATTTTTTGAAATAAAATCCAATTTCAAATGTGAAACGTAGTAATAGATAGAAAATCAAATCTTGCTAATCAAATCCAAACAAATTTTTAGCACTTGCCCGATGGTCAATGAGCCAGGGTAGAAGTTAAGGAGGAATAATAATGTCCGCTGACAGAAAAATTAAATTCTTTGAATCATTAGATGTTCAAACCCGTCGTAACTTTTTAAAACTAGCTGCTATGGCTGGTGTTTCTAGTTCCGTAATTTTTTCTAATCCAGTTAGTTCTTTAGCTTTAGGCAAAGATGGCGATGTCAAAATCATGAACGTTGCTTTAGGTCTTGAACACCAAGCTATTGCTGCTTACAATGCTGGTGCTGGTACAAAATTACTATCTGACCCAGTCTTAAAATTAGCTGTTAAGTTCTTGAAACAACACGAACAACACAGAGATGCTTTAGCTGCAACAATTAAGAAATTTGGTGGCAAACCAGTTGATGCTTTAGCTAATTATGATGTTGCTGCTATTGCTAAAGGCGTTGGCGTAACTGCTCTTGCTTCTGAAGGCGATATTATTAAATTAGCCGCTAGATTAGAAGAACAAGCAACCAAAGCTTACTTAGCTAATGTTGCTAACTTTGAAAGCAAAGATGTTATTAAAGCTGCTTCTGCTATTGCTGCTGATGAAGCTGCTCACACTGCTATTTTAACCAATGCTTTAGGCGAATTTGCTAACAGCAAATCCTATCTTGGTTAATTAAAAAGCAAAATTTTTGCTTAAAACAGCATTGATCTTTAAGAAAAGATCAGTGCTGTTTTACTTTAGACAATGTGCAGCTAATTTTCTAAATTAGTTTAGCTTAAAGATTGTTAAAATTAGGTGAAATCTTGCACAAAATCATTTGAAATAAAATCCAATTTCAAATGTGAAACGTAACTATAGATAGAAAATCAAATCTTGCTAATCAAATCCAAATAAATTTTTAGTACTTGCCCGATGGTCAATGAGCCAGGGTAGAAGTTTAAGGAGAAATAATAATGTCCGCTGACAGAAAAATTAAATTCTTTGAATCATTAGATGTTCAAACCCGTCGTAACTTTTTAAAACTAGCTGCTATGGCTGGTGTTTCTAGTTCCGTAATTTTTTCTAATCCAGTTAGTTCTTTAGCTTTAGGCAAAGATGGCGATGTCAAAATCATGAACGTTGCTTTAGGTCTTGAACACCAAGCTATTGCTGCTTACAATGCTGGTGCTGGTACAAAATTACTATCTGACCCAGTCTTAAAATTAGCTGTTAAGTTCTTGAAACAACACGAACAACACAGAGATGCTTTAGCTGCAACAATTAAGAAATTTGGTGGCAAACCAGTTGATGCTTTAGCTAATTATGATGTTGCTGCTATTGCTAAAGGCGTTGGCGTAACTGCTCTTGCTTCTGAAGGCGATATTATTAAATTAGCCGCTAGATTAGAAGAACAAGCAACCAAAGCTTACTTAGCTAATGTTGCTAACTTTGAAAGCAAAGATGTTATTAAAGCTGCTTCTGCTATTGCTGCTGATGAAGCTGCTCACACTGCTATTTTAACCAATGCTTTAGGCGAATTTGCTAACAGCAAATCCTATCTTGGTTAATTAAAAAGCAAAATTTTTGCTTAAAACAGCATTGGTCTTTGAGAAAAGATCAATGCTGTTTTGCTTTATTATCTTACCTAATAATTATTAAAATAATAATTTATATTTTTTAAGTTGGTATATAATTCTTTAATAAAAAGTCAGAAAAAGTATTTTTTTAATTATGCCCAAAAATAAGCAAAGAACTTTGGTTGAAGATTTAGTTAAAGAAGAAAATAAAGAAGAAAATAAAGAATTAGATAAAACTTTATCTTTGGGAGCTTTGGAACTAGATGAAGGTATTTTAAGCAATTCACAACAACAAATTGAGCGCACTTTTGGTTATAGTGAAAAAAAGACATCTAGTGAACTTTCTAATAAAATTATAAAAGGAAAATATAAAATCTTAGATTTATTGGGGGAAGGAGGGGGTTCAAAAGTATATCTTACTGAACGTTTGCTAATACAAGACAAAACAGCATTAAAAATATTATTTTCAGAACTTGCTAATGATCCAATAAAAGTTAAACGCTTTCACTTAGAAGCTGTTACTACAGCTTCAATTAAACATCCAAATGTAATTGCAATCTACGATTTTGATTATACAGAACAAAATATTCCTTTTATTGTAATGGAACTATTGCAAGGACAGACTTTATTAACAAGAATAAAACAGAAAAAACAATTAAATCTATCAGAATGTGTTGCAATCATAACTCCAATTTGTGCAGCCCTTAATGTTGCTCATAGTCGTGGTATAGTTCATCGTGACTTAAAGCCTGGCAATATTGTTTTACATAAAATGGATGATGGTAGCGAAGTAGTCAAAGTTATAGATTTTGGTATTGCCAAAAGTTTACTTAATGGTAATCGTATTAATACTGGCCCGGGTATAGTTTTTGGGACACCTTCTTATATGTCTCCAGAACATTGCTTAGGTGAAAAAGTTATTGATGGTAGGTCAGATGTTTATAGTTTAGGTGTTTTATTATTTGAAATGTTAACAGGGAAATTGCCATTTCATAGTGGTAGCCCTACTAGCATAATGTTTAGACATATTCGGGAAACTCCTCCGTCACCAAAAGCTATTTGCCCTGATATTGATCCTAAAATAGAAGAATTAATTTTACGTAGTTTAGCTAAAGAGCCTAACCGACGCTTCCCTTCTACTTTAGACCTAGCTGCTGAATTAAATAAAATCCTGCTAGAAAAAAATCTTACTCAATAAAAGTAAATTTCTAATAAAAACTATTTATTTTACTGATTAATGTCATACTACTATGACTATAACTAACTATGATGTAAATATAGTAGTCATCTACTCTGTGGTGATAACTAAATTTACATCAATATTGTTTATTATTTGCTAAAATTTTAACAACTTAAAATAATTAAAACTAAGCCTACTAGATTTTATCTCTATTATTTATAAACAAGTTATAAGGAAATAATCTATTTTTCCTTATAAAATAGATTTATGGCGCGAAAGTTGCTAAGTTTCCAAGCTGTAAAAAAGTTCTTAGAAAATAGCAAAAACCAAAAAATTTTATGCAATAAATTTCCTCAACTACGTTCTTAAAGAGGCAAACGTAATTGAGCTAAAAGTCAAAGGGGGAAGCACTATGTTTTTTGATATCTTGCATAAACATTATTGGGGCCCACCACGAAGATGTGAAGATGGAGCTTATTATATGACTTGTTATGAATGTGGCAAACGTCGTAGATTAAAAATAAATATTGATGATGAGCCAGAAAAACGAGTAGTAACAGCAATGCCAAACGCACCTGAGAAAAAAACACCACGTGCAGCTTAGTTATTAAAGCTTAGGAAAAGAGGGTTAAGAAAATGTCAAGTTTCCAATTAATTTTTATCTGTTTCTTGGTTATAGTTCAATGCACAATCGGAGTAGCTTTACTTTACCGTGGATTTAGTATGTTGCTAGAAAGCTTTCAGGTAGAAAGTTGGAAACAACAACTGTCTATAACTCTAAATAATATTAAATCAGCTATGTCATCTCCTTTGGGTAAGAAAATCACTGTAGCTTTGTTATTTGTTGTTCCCGGAAGTGTACCAATGCTAATTGCAGTAGCACTTTGGCGCAGTCTCAAACATCTTAAACGTAGTACAAGCAATGCCTGTTAACTTATTTATCTCTTTCATTTGTTAGCTTATAATTTAGGCTATATATTTAAGCGCGAAGATAAAAACTTCGCGCTTTTGCTTTTTTATATGGGAAATTTTACACTAGGCAAAATTAAAAACTTAGATTTAAGGGAAAAATGACAGAAAATAAACGTGTAGCGGTTATTGGGGCTGGTTTAGGTGGACTAGCAGTAGCGGCTTGTCTAGCAGCAAAAGGTTTTAAGGTAGATGTTTTTGAGCGACATAACCAGGTAGGTGGAAAAGCTTCTAGTTACTTTAAAGATGGTTTTACTTTTGATGAAGGCCCTTCAATTGTCGTTATGACCTGGGTTTATGAAGATCTGTTTCAAAAATTAGGACAAAATTTAACAGATTATTTACAATTTGAAAGATTAGATCCAGCTTTTCGGATTTTTACACCTCAAGGACAAATTTTAGATGTTCCTGCTCAAGAAAAAGAATTGCTGAACGTGATAGAAACTCTTTCAAAAAAAGATGCAAAAGCTTTTAAGCAGTTACTATCACAGTGTGATTTATTTGCGCGTATTTTTGCAAGAGATTTTTATGAAAAAATGTTTGCAGGCTTAAAAGATATATTTTTTTCCCGCCTAATGCCCTCATCAATAATTTTGCCACCAATGCGCAATTACTTAAAAGAAGTAAAACGACGTTTTCAACACGAACTTGTACAATCTTTATTAATAGGCTTTCCAATTTATGCAGGCTTAGACCCTCGCAATGCTCCTGCTTCGCTGCTATTAATCCCTTGGACAATTATTCGGGAAGGGGTTTGGTATCCAAAAGGCGGTATACATAAAATTCCTGAAGCTATTGCTAAATTAGCTGAAAAATTAGGCGTTAAGATTCACTTAAATAGTGATGTAACTATGATAGAAATAGATAAAACCTTAAAAGTTACAGGAATAAAAGTTAATGGCTTAAAGGAAAACTATCACACTGTAGTTTCTAATTCTGATTATGTTTTTACACATAGTTTATTATCTGGTGTAGACATTTGGCCCCAAGGTATTGAAAAGCTTCGTCAAGGCCAAGCTCAAGCTAGTGCCTCTTTTTTAACACTGGAATTAGCTTTATCTAATACTCTGCCTAAGTTAAAACACCATAATTTACTGCTTGATGGGGATCCGACTCCTTCCTATCATGATATTTTTGATCTTGGTGTGCTTCCCTCTAAAACTCCTATTTATATTAATGCTCCTGTTCGTAATGATCCAACACTTGCACCAGCAGGAAAAGATAATTTATTTGTAGTAATTTCTGTTCCTCCAAGAAAAGATCCTAATCCAGACATTTACCGGAATATAGAGAACATATATTAAATAAAATTCAAAACTTTGGACTTTCTGAAATAAAAAGCTCGCTACTTTTTCAACGCCTTACAACACCACTTACTTTTGAAGAGCGATTTTCTGCTTTTCGTGGCTCAATTTATGGTCTAGGCCCGGAACATAACATTCTTTATGGTGCTTTTCGTCCTCTTAATCAAAGCCAAGAAATTAAAGGGCTTTACTTTGTTGGTGGTGGAGTACAGCCCGGCGCAGGGATGCCTATGGTTGTACAAAGTGGAAAAATTGTTGCTGACTTAATTGCTAAAGAGCAAAATTAATATTAAAAACAACCAAATTGTTGCTAATTTATTTTAATCCTACAAAATTGTAATTTATCATCAAAATATGAAAAATAAAGCCTCAGAAATTAGTAAACTCTCTACATTACTAGAAATTAGCCAAGTTTTAAGCCTCACTTTAGAGTTAAAAGAAAGTTTAAGCCGTTTATTAGAAATTCTTGAACGTCGCCAACAAATGGAACATGGGACAATTGCACTACTAGATAGCAATCGTAAGGAAATTCTTATTGAAGTAGCCCATAACTTAACCTCAAGCCAAATAGAAAAAGGGCGTTATAAACTAGGCGAAGGAATTACAGGCACTGTTGTTGCTAGTGGGCGACCAGTTATTATACCTAAGCTAAGCCGAGAGCCGATGTTTCTTAACCGTACAGGAGCTAGACGTAATCTACATAAGCGGGAGCTTTCTTTTATTTGTGTTCCAATTATAGTTAATGGGCAAACACTTGGAGCTTTAAGCGTAGATCTACGCTTTCATAAAGATACAGATTTTAATCAAAAACTAGAATTTCTTACTATTGTTGCATCAATGATTGCTAGAAATTTACAGCTAAATCAAATGCTGGAAATGGAAAAGCGACGGCTTTTAGATGAAAATACTAACTTAAAACAAAAACTTCAAGAACGCTATAACTTTACAAATATTATTGGTTCTAGCTCTAGTATGAGGGCAGTTTATCAGCTTATTACTCAAGTAGCAACTACTAGTACAACAGTCTTAATACGTGGTGAATCTGGCACAGGAAAAGAATTAATTGCACAGGCTGTGCATTATTCATCTGAACGCTCTAGTAAGCCTTTTGTTAAAGTAAATAGTGCGGCTTTACCAGAAAGTTTAATTGAATCTGAGCTATTTGGTTATGAAAAAGGTGCTTTTACTGGTGCTAGTGCGCGTAAAAAAGGACGTTTTGAACTAGCTGAAGGAGGCACATTATTTTTAGATGAAATTGGCGAATTGTCCCCAGCCATACAAGTAAAGTTGCTTAGGGTTTTACAAGAAAAAGAATTTGAGCGAGTTGGAGGTGTAGAAACAATTAAAGTAAATGTAAGAATCATTGCTGCAACAAATAAAGACTTAGAAAAAGCTATAGAAAAAGGTACTTTTCGAGAAGATCTTTATTATCGGCTAAATGTTTTTTCTCTTTATTTGCCACCTTTAAGAGAGCGTCGGACAGATATTTTGTTACTGGCAGACCATTTTTTAGAAAAATATGCTCGTGAACATAACAAGGCTGTTAAACGAATTTCTACACCTGCTATTGATATGTTAATGTGCTATCACTGGCCAGGAAATGTTAGAGAACTTGAAAATTGCTTGGAACGTGCTGTTTTAATTTGTGATTCAGGAGTAATTCACGCACATCATTTGCCGCCTACACTGCAAACGGCGGAAGCTTCCAACACTGAACCTAGATTAAATTTAATTTCTTCTGTTGAAGCTTATGAAAAAGACCTTATCTTAGATGCCTTAAAATCTTGCCGAGGTAATCAAGCTAAAGCCGCTTTGCTGCTGGATACAACGGAAAGAATAATTAATTACAAAGTAAAAAAATATAAAATTGATTACCGCTGGTTTCGTAGCTAGCTACAATTTTGTAGTTTGACAAAAAACTAGCCACAGATTTGTAGTGAAATTTTCAGCTTAACGCTATTTTTATTATTCTCCTTAAAAACCCAGGAAATCTATAACCATTCTAAATGCTAGTAAATAGCTAAAAAGCTTAGATTAAAAATTTCTCTATGGCACTCTGATTGCCTAAAGTGAAAGCAAATAATCAAAACAGCATTAATTTATAGAATTTTACAAATAATCAAGGAGATTTTTTAATGGATAGCAGATCGCTAATCGAATATGCTAAAGCAGAAGAAGTTGAATTTTTTGACCTTAGATTTACAGATCTTTTTGGGGCATGGCATCATGTCGCCGTACCTATTGGAGAAATCAGCGAAGATAGCCTAGCAGAAGGCTTTGGATTTGATGCTTCTAGTTTACGGGGTTGGGCCGCAATTAATGAGTCTGATATGTTGTTAAATCCAGATATTTCTCGTCATTGGCTAGACCCTTTTAATACTCGCAAAACCTTATGTTTAATTTGTGATGTAACAGACCCAATTACTAAAGAAGGCTACTGGCTTGACCCAAGAGCCATTGCCCAACGTGCAGAAAGTTATCTACGCTCTACAGGCATTGCAGACATAATTAATTTTGGCCCAGAAGCAGAGTTTTTCATTTTTGATAGTGCTAGCTTTCATGCTAGTGCTAATTCTGCTGGCTACACCGTTGATAGTGAAGAAGGCCCTTGGAATTCAGAAAATGGAAATGGCTACCAAATCCGCCATAAAGAAGGCTATGTTCCACTTTCACCACAAGACACGCAAATAGACATTAGAGCAGATATTTGCGCCATTTTAGAACAATGTGGTATTCCTGTTGAACGTCACCATCACGAAGTTGCTACAGCAGGACAAGCTGAAATAGACTTTCGTTACTCTACATTAACTCGTACAGCAGATAATTTAATGATTTTCAAACACACAGTAAAAAATGTAGCTCGTCAAAATGGCAAAACAGCTACCTTTATGCCTAAGCCGCTTTATGGAGATAATGGAAATGGAATGCACTGCCATCAAAGCTTGTGGAAAGGTGAAAAGCCGCTTTTTGCTGGGGATGAGTATGCAGGGCTTTCAAAAACAGCACTTTACTATATTGGTGGACTCTTAAAACATGCTCCTGCTTTGGCTGCTTTTGCTGCACCTACAACCAATAGCTATAAGCGACTAGTCCCAGGCTTTGAAGCACCAGTAAATTTAGCTTATTCAGCACGTAATCGATCTGCTGCCGTAAGAATCCCTATGTTTTCACAAAATCCTAAAGCAAAACGTTTAGAATTTCGTCCACCTGATCCAAGTTGTAACCCTTATATTGCTTTTGCTGCAATGTTAATGGCTGGTATAGATGGCATTCAAAACAAAATTGACCCAGGCCCACCACTTGATAAAGATATTTATGATTTGCCTGTTGAAGAACTAAAACACGTTCCAAGCTTGCCAGGCTCGCTATCTGCTTCACTTTCAGCTTTAGAAAAAGATTGTGAATTTTTATTTAAGGGTGATGTGTTTAATGAAAGCTTTGTTAATCGATGGATTAAGTACAAATATGAAAAAGAGATCAACCCAGTAAATATGCGTCCACATCCGTTAGAATTTTCTCTTTACTATGATGTTTAATCTTAAAGTAGAAATACACTAAATAATTTTAGGGTGTGGAAGTCGTTTCACACCCTTTTTTGTTTAAGAAAATCTAACTTTATGAAAGCAATTGAAAAAATTCTACTGCTCGGTTTTCTACCCAAAAGGGATCTTCACTAGGTTGCTTTTCTCCTACATAGCCAACATGTCCGCCTGTTTCAGTTGCTAACAAGGCTACTGCCTCACTACGAGAGGTTTTTTCAAAAGGTGTAAAAGGTATAAATGGGTCATCTTTAGCTTGAATAATTAATGTTGGTACAGAAATATGTTTTAAGTATTGATCAGAGCTACATTTAGAATAATAGTCATTAGCATCCTTAAATCCATTACAAGGGCCAGCAATTAACTCATCAAAACGTCTTAGTGTCATTACTTGCCAAGGAGAAGGCAGTTTATAGCGTGTAGGATGTAGTTTTTGCCGGCGTTTATAACTTTTATATAGAGAAAGTAAAAAATTCCATTCATAAACCCAATTTTCGGCCCAATGTAACGAGTCCGAACAATCAGCTAAATCTATAGGCACAGAAATAGCGCAAACTCCTTTTAATGCTTGAGGTGGGTTGTCGCCATACTCACCAGCAAGTTTTAAGGATTGATTACCACCCAAAGAAAAGCCGACTACATAAACAGTTTTAATATTATCTTTAGTAGCTATTTCATCAATAATAACTCGTAAGTCATTTGTCAAGCCAGCATGATAAGGTGTAGGCGAAAGATGAAAAGTTTCTCCACAACCACGTTGATTAATTCTAATTACATTAAATCCAGCATTATAAGCTTTTAGTGCTGTTCCAACTGTGTATTTAGATTCACTAGAACCTTCTAAACCATGTACAACAATAACAGTAGGCTTTGTTTCTCTATTGGCTTGCCAACCGCAATGAGTAAGCATTTGCGCTTCGTCAGTAACTTGAAATAAACGCTGTTCGCTAATTTTTTCTACTCCAGGAAATTGACGTGAAATAAAATGACCAGCCATTGTCATTATATGCCGATTACGTAAGCTGCTGCGAGGAATAAACTTACGTGTAAGCATTGTAGATAAAGCTTGCTGTGCTGTAGAAGTTAATTTATTTAGCATAAGTATTTTTATTAGAAAGAAAAATTTGGATAAATTTAGATAATATAAGATAACAACAAACAAGCAAATATTTAATCATAAACACCTATAAATTTATTGACAATGTACGGCGTAACCACGTACATTAATACAAATTGATTTGCGTTGAGGGTAAAGACATGTCAACACAAAATAGCCGAAGTAGCCGAATAGAAGCAAGAATATCACCAGAAGTATTAGCACTTGTAAAACGGGCAGCAGAAATTCAAGGGCGTAGTGTAAGTGATTTTGTGGTGACAGCCGCCCAAGAAGCTGCTCAAAAAACCATAGAAGAAACAAACATAATTCGCCTGTCAATTGAGGATCAAGAAAAATTTGTTGATTTGTTGCTCAATCCACCAAATTTGTCTCCTGTTTTAGAAAAGGCTAAACAATATCATTCTAAAATGGTGGTAGAATCTAAGTGACAGCCAAATTTCTAATAGAAACACTTAATCAAACACATAATAGAAAAGAGTTTTGTTGTAGAGTAGAAGCTTTAGATAAATATTTTGTAGAGCAGGTGACGCAAGATATTCGTAGGCGTGTAACAGTTTGTTATGTAGCCCTAGAAACAACAACAAACAAAATAGCAGGGTACTACACATTAGCTGCTAGTAGAGTTTTGCTTACAGATATTCCCAAGGAATTAGTTAAAAGACTACCTCGTTATCCATCAGTTCCAGTAGCTCGTTTAGGTCGTCTTGCGGTTGATCAAAATTATCGAGGTCAAAAACTAGGCTCAGTCTTGCTATGGGATGCTATTTCTAGAACTTTACATTCAGAAATAGCTGTATTTGCTTTAGTTGTTGATGCTAAAGATGAACAAGCAGAAGCTTTTTATCGCTATCATGGATTTATTAATTTTGGTAGTTTACCTAAACAACTTATGCTTTCCCTTACAAAGCTTGTAGATAAGTAATTATTCTTAATTTTAGAAAGAGATAAGAATTTAATGACTAAATATATTAATCAAAAGCCTAATAATGAAGTTGTTCAAGATTTTGCTGATTATGTTTCTCCAGGTAAAGTAGCTATTTATAAACAGCTTGGTTTTGGTAGCGTGCCAGGAAAAAGAGAAGGTATTTATCTTTGGGACTTGGACGGAAAACGCTATATAAATTGTCGTTCTAGTGGGGGAGTTTTTAACTTAGGCCATCGCCCACCAAGAATAATTAATGCACTTCAAGAAGCTTTAGCAGAGCTTGACATTGGCGACCATATTTTAATGAGTGAACACAGGGCGCGACTAGCTAAACGGCTAGCAGAAATAACTCCAGGAGATATTCGCTATACTTTTTTTGCTCCTGGTGGAGGTGAAGCAGTTGACGTTGCTATAAAGCTAGCTAGAGGTTTTACTAAACGCCCTAACATTATTTCTGCTCAATATGGCTATCATGGTCATACAGGTTTTGCACTAGCAGCAGGCGATCCTAGCTTTAGCAAGCACTTTGGCCCATTGATGCCTGGTTTTTATCAAGTTCCTTTTGGCGATATAGAGGCAATGGACAGGGCTGTTACAGATGAAACAGCAGCAGTAATTTTAGAAACTATTCAAGCTACTGCTGGAATGATTATTCCGTCTGATAATTATTTGCCAGCCGTTAGAGAAATCTGTGACCGTAAAGGTGTAGTTTTAATACTTGATGAAGTGCAAGCGGGCTTGGGGCGCACCGGCAAGATTTGGGGCTGTGAACATTGGCAAGTAGTTCCAGATATTTTAGTTTCTGGAAAAGGAATGAGTTCAGCCGTTTATCCGCTAGCCGTTTGTTGTTTTCGTCCTCATTTAGACAAGTTTTTCCAAGAAAATCCTTTTGTGCATTTATGTTCTTTTGGCGGTTCAGACTTAGCTTGTATTACTTCACTTACAATGCTGGATCAAATTACTGAAGAAGGTTTCTTAGCTCATGTTAATGAGATGGGAAGCAAATTTGCCGCAGGTTTTGAAAAATTAAAAGCTAAATATCCTCAATTAGTAGCAGGTTATCGCCAACTAGGTTTAATGATGGCACTGGAATTAACTGATGATCGGTTAGGTGGGATGATGACTTTAGCATTAGGAAAATCAGGAATTTTGGGGATTTTTTCAGACTTTCGACAACGTGCTATTCAAGTCTTGCCTCCATTAATTATTACTGCTGAACAAGTTGATGAAGTTTTAGCAGGTTTTGACCAAGCACTAAGTTTGCTAGGTCAAATGCTTGCAAGCGGCATGGACGCTCCATATATTCCATAATGGAAAACAGTTTAAGAAGAGTAAAAATGATAGATTTTACAGAATTTAGTAATTTAGCAATAAAGAAACCATATAAAATAATCGATCTTTTTGCTGGTATAGGAGGAATGCGATTAGCTTTTGAATCCTTTGGTTGTAAAACAGTTTTTTCTTCTGAATGGGATAAATATGCACAAAAAATGTATAAAGCTAATTTTGGAGAAATTCCTTTTGGAGATATCAATTTAATTGATGCCAAAGATATTCCAGATCATGACATTTTGTTAGCAGGTTTCCCATGTCAGCCCTTTAGCATTGCAGGCAAACAACAAGGTTTTACAGATACTAGAGGAACATTATTTTTTAATATTGAGTCCATTTTAGCTACAAAAAGACCACAAGCTTTTTTGCTTGAAAATGTCAAAAGGCTTACATCACATAATGAAGGTAGAACTTTTGCAGTAATTACTGAAAAACTAAACCAATTAGGCTATAAAATTTATCATAAAGTGTTGAATTCACTTGATTTTGGTATTCCACAAAAAAGAGAACGAATTTATATTGTTGGTTTTTTATCGCCGATTGATTTTAAGTTTCCTAAACCGTTAGGTTATTACAAACCTTTGTCCGCAATCTTGCAAAAAGATGAGGAAATACCAAAAAACTATTTTCTTTCTGAAGAGCTTAAACAAAAAAGGTTTAACGCACTAAAAATTATTCCACCAAATCCATCTATTTGGCATGAAAATATTGGAGGGAACATTTCACCTTTACCTTATTCTTGTGCTTTACGTGCTGAAGGAAGTTATAACTATTTGGTAGTAAATGGGGTTAGGCGGTTGACGGATAGGGAAATGCTAAGATTACAAGGCTTTCCTGATGACTTTGTAATTAATATTCCCTACTCACAATGTCGCAAAGTTGCTGGAAATTCTGTAACAGTTCCTGTTATAAAAGCTATTGCAAATCAAATGATAAAAGCTATGAAAGAAAATAAAGAAGTTGTACAAGAAATGGTTCAAATGGCTTTAGAAATGGGTTTTTAAAATTTTTTAGTAAAAGAGACTACAATAAATTAAATGATATCTTGTGGTTATAAATTTTATGAGTGAAGAAGCAAAAATTTGTGATTTATGTAAAAGAGATGTGCCTAATTTAACTAGACATCATTTGATTCCTCGTACAAGGCATAAAAATAAAAAGAATAAGAAAATTTTTGATCGCAAAGAAGTCCGTGAACGATTAGTTTTGCTTTGTCGGCCTTGCCATCGCAATATTCACGCCCATTTAACAGAAAAACAGCTTGAATATGATTACAACACGGTAGAGAAATTGCTGGAACATCCTGAAATTAAAAAGTTTACTGAATGGATTAGCACAAAACCAGATTTAATTAGCCTACGAATTAAAGATGCTAATGAAAAGGGAAAATAACATTAAGTAAATAGTGTATAGAATTAACCACTACTCTATTTTATTAGTAATTGGTAACTCAACAATAAATTTAGTTCCAACAGGCAAGTTATCTTCTACTCTAATTTTTCCCATATGGTCATTAACAATATGACTAACAATTGCTAAACCAAGACCTGTGCCACGTTTACGAGTAGAAAAATAGGGCTGAAAAAGCTTTTCTCTATCTTCTACATTGATTCCATGACCTGTATCGCTAACAGTTAGGCGAATTAATTCTTTGTCTGAAAAAAATTCTGTAGTAATAGACAGTAGTTTTTCTTTTGTATCTTGCATAGATTCTGCTGCATTGTCGATTAAATTAACCATCACACGCTTAATTTGTTCTTTATCTAAGTTAATTAAGGGTAATTTCTCAGAAAGGTTAGTGGTAATTTTTACTTCATCAAGACGTTCTTCATATAGTTTTAAAGTTTCTACAATAACTTGGTTTAGTGAGCCTGGTTGTAATTGAACTTGAGGTAAGCGGGCAAAACGGGAAAACTCATCTACCATTCTTTGTAGTGTTCCAACTTCTTGTTTAATGGTAGTGGTGCATTCTTCAACGACATGTAAATACTTAGATTCTAAGGAATTAGCAACTTTTTGGGAATTTTTTGCTATTCGTTCAGCACAAAGTTGTATTGGAGTAAGAGGATTTTTTATTTCATGTGCCATGCGTCGGGCTACTTCGCTCCAAACTGCGCTACGTTGGGCAGCAATCAAATCTGAAATATCTTCAATCATTAATACAGAGCCTTGGAAAACACCATTTTTATCTCGTAAGGCAGTGATGGTTAAGGAAGTATGAAGTATGGAGTTTTGATTGTGAATTTCTAATTCTTGGTTAATTTGTCCAACACGGCGAGCTTTTCTAACTAAATAATTAATTTCTTTTTGGTTATCTATTGCAAATAAGTCAGTTATAGGTGTTTTGGTTGGTGGAGCAGAATCTAAACATAAAATATTAAGGGCTGCTTGATTAATAGTAATCATCTTATGTTCATTATCTAAAGAAATAATGCCAGTTGATAAGCTTTGCAAAATAGTTTCAATATAGCGGCGGCGTTCTTCTAATGCTCGATTGGTTTCACGTTGTTCTTTAGCTGCAAGGTCTAAGTTATGTCGATTTTCGCTTAATTGTGCAGCCATTTGATTAAAGGACTGTACAAGACTTGCTAGCTCATCTTCTGCTGGACAAAGAACCCTAATATCAAAATTACCACGAGTTAAAGCTTGTGTAGCCTCGGCTAGGGCTTGAATTGGGACGGTAATGCCATTAGCAACATAAAGAGCAATCCATGTAGCAGCAAAAATAAGCAGTAATGTCATTGCACCTAACAGATATAAATTAGTGATTTTAAGCTGTTTAGCATTACGGGAAAGACGATCTCGGTCTTCACCTTGTTTAGCTACTTCAACAAACATATCTGCTAAATTTTGAGGAAGCTGTTTAACTAAAAAAATTCCTCCAATGGATTTACTAGTTTGGTTGATTGGTTGACCAATTATTAAATAAAAAGTGCGGGAATCGTCGCCAGTCGTCCAGCGAGCATAAGCATTACCTAAACTAACTGCGCTACGGGCCTCAGCTAATTCTTTAGGATTTATTATGGGTTCAGTGTTTTGAAGAAAAACGGTTTTATCTAACAAGTTAACTTCAAGTAGGCGCAGTTGTTGATTACTATATTCTCTTTGTAAAAGACGTTTTTCTATATCATCTAAAATTAAATCTTGTTGTCGGCCACGCAGTCCAGTAACACGAAGTAGAGTACGGCTAATTTGTGAAAGGTCTTCTAACTGACGTTGTAAAAAGACTTGCTGCATATTAGTGGCACTCGCATAAAATTTATTTGCAGGTGAACTAAACCATATATCTAAACTTGTATTAAGAAGTCCATAGGCAAAGAAAAACTGTAAAATTGCTGGTAGTAAAGAAATTCCAATAGAAAATATTACCATTTTAGTCTTAAACTTTGACCCAAGACGTTGTTCGGCCCGCGCACGTCGGAGTTTAAGCAAATTACGGGTTAAAATTGCTAGTAAAACTAATGATGCAATAAAGTTAATAGAAGAAAGCGCGTAAAGTATTAATGTGTCGCTAGAACGCTCTGGAATAGGAATTAATGGTTTAACTGTACCTAAAGCAACTAATAGAGCAATTACTACAAAAGTGGTTATAGTTAGAAAAATTACTTGGTAGCGACGACCTCGCCCATCAGGGTTTGGTGCTGTCTCATTGTTCATAACTACCCCTTTAGATTAAAGTTAATGATTTGGATAATAGGATTCTAACAAAAGAAAAAGGGTGCAAGCTATGCACCCTTGGTTAGTTAAGAGGTTTTAATTATTTTTTATGCAGCTAATTGAGACATATTGGTTTTAGTTTTTAGGGTTTGGCGTAATTTGTCTTTGATACGCCGCAAAATGGATTCTACACTACTAGTTTTTAAGTCTAAATTTTCCGCTTCAATTACTTGTTTGGCAGACATACCAGCTAATAAACAGGATCTAAAAATTAATATGTCTCGTTGTCTGTTAGTACCAGCTAAAAATTTTTCAACTAATTGAGAAATTTGATAGTTACGTAAATCTCTTAAAAATTCCTTTTCTCCATCAGTTGATAAAAATAAATGAGTAATTTCTTGGCTACCTGACTTTTCACATTCTGCTTTGTCTAAAAGCATTTCTATAGACATTTCTGCACCACGCCGTTTATCAGCTAGTTGCTTGCGAAAATGTTCTGAAACTATGTTGGAGGCTATTTTTGATAAATAAGCTAGAAAAGAGCCTTCTGTTTCTCCTTGAAATTGTTGTAACGCTTGACGGTTAGATTCAAGTAGTTTGACATAAACTTCTTGAATTAAATCAGCAATGGTTTCTTTTATTATTGGGTTCATTAAATTGCTAGAAGAAGTACGGATTTTCCATGCTTTTTTAATATAAACTTCAATATAAGGATTAAATCTTTGATAAAACTCTTGCCATGCGGCTTCGTTTTTAGGTTGGCTACATAGTTTTATTAATTCTAAACTAGAGATATTTTGATAATCAGTTGAATTTATTGAGGTTATATTATTTGCTCGAAAAAGAGATTTTCTGCTAGTTTTTATACGGTACTTAATATTAGTATTATTTGTGGGCAACATAAAACTTTCCTTATTCTTTATGAGGATTAATTTGTATTTCGTCCCACAGTTTTTCAAAATGCGTACCAAAAATTTAACGGCAAAATATAGATTAACTAAGAATAGTTGTAAATAGCTGCAAAAGAAGTAGTAATTAGAAATGCAGTAATAAGAAATTTAAGTTTTAAGTCAATTAACTCTTAGATTTTAAGGCTGCAACTTGTCAGTTTTGACAGAATAAAAACTTGTCAGTTGTGGCAGATCTGCCAGTTTTGGCAATAAGTTAGCAAATATAGCTTCTGGGAATTTTACTTTCAGTACATCACCAAATTATGTTATATGATCTTAAGCATTACTAAAAAGCTAGTAAAACTTAGTAGTGTTAAATCTATTATTTTAGGAGTAAATGCAGTTTTAGTCTTTAACAGATTATTACTGTTAGTTTTTTATGGATGTAAACAAAATGCGTGAACAGCTACAACAAAATCCTAGTGTAAGAAATCGTGTGGCTAGACGAGCTTATGAACTTTTTATACTACGTGGTAGACAAATTGGACGAGAAGCCGAAGATTGGTTCAAAGCAGAAGCAGAAATATTAGCTGAACTTATGCAAGAAACTGCACAGCATAAAGAAGAAGCAACTAAATCAGAAGTTTCCCAGGAAGTAGCTTCCATAGAAGTAACCACAGTTGCCCCAAAGAAAAGAACTTATACAAGAAAGAAAAAGGATGCTGAAATTGTAGCTGAACAAGTAGAAGTAAAGCCTGAAGTTGTAGCTAAAGAAGCGGCTAAACCTGCTGCTAAAAGAGGTAGAAGCAAAACTACTGTTGCAACAGATCTTGCTTAGTTAATCCCTTCCAATTTTACTAAACTAAGATAAGCAATAAACTTAATTGCTATTGCTTATCTTAAATAACCAATAAAAATTACTTTGGTAATTAATCTAATTTATTTCCCATATAAACAGTAACATTAGATCCTTCTGCTAGAAATGCAGAACTAGGTTTAACTTTAAGAAATTCGCTAAATTCTGCTCCATAAAGCCCAGCTATATCACAATCAAATGTAGATTCTTTTACTGACCAAACTTTCCATGTAGGATGTTCAACTTTATATTCTGTTGTGCTGCCATCACTATGGCGAGTATAGCCCCAATAATGTTCAGCAATAAACTCTTCTTCTGAGCCAGGTTTTAATGAGTAGGATTGACCTGTAGGTTTAACACTAAGTGAATGCCACTTGTCTTCATATTCCCATTCATAAGCTACAAATTTAGGGTTTTGACTTTCGTCAAACTCTAAAGCGTGTCTAGTTGGAATGGAAATATAATGTTCTTCATAAATTGCACGAGCAACAAAAGCAATAGCAAATTTTGGGACAATTTCCTTAACAAAAACTACTCCGCGTCGCCATTCCCCATCTTTAGCTTTATGTCTTACATAAAACCTTAAGTTGATTTCCTCAAAATCTTGATGAAAAGGTATAGGTATACGTAAAACTTTAGTGTCATGAAAAAGAAATCCAACCATACTAACAAAAGTTTTTCCCTCAAATGTGTCTAATTCTGTTCCTGCGGGAAGACGTGAAAGCAATATTTTAGGGTCTACTTCATAATTTAGCATTGCTAAATATTTCCAATAAGCTGTTAGAAAAGCAGTTTGATTATTTTCCATAAATTATTGATTCTATTGGTTAAATATTATTTGAAAATTAAAAATTCAACTTATTATATTAAGTTTAGTTTATTTATAAAGCAAAATTTTTGTTTCAATACTTGCTGTTTAGAAAAATATTAGCAAAATGTAGTTTTTGTCAAAGCAAAACTTCAAAAAAACTAATTACTTTTCTGGTTTACAAAAAATGAGAATATTTATCTATCTTTTAATAATAATGTTAACCTTAAATTTACTTCTATTAAAATTCCCTATCAACTCTACCTTAGCACAAAGTAATAATAATGAATTAGCTATTTATCAGTCATTATTAGATTTAACCTTTCCTTTTACTATTATGTGTATTGCAGCACATCCAGACGATGAAGACAGCGACGCTTTAGCCTATTACCGCATGAAATATGGTGCGCGTACAGTTTTAGTTACTGCTACAAGGGGTGAGGGTGGGCAAAATTCCCAGGGAGCAGAACTTTATCAAGATTTAGCGGTGATTAGAGCAAAAGAAACTCAAGCAATGGCAAAACGCTTGGATACAATAACCTTTAATTTGGCTATGCCAGATTTTGGATTTTCTAAGTCTGCTCAAGAGACTTTTACTATTTGGAATCGTCGTGAAGCTTTGCGACGACTTGTTTTAGCTATTCGTGCTTACCAACCAGACATTATTATTACAGTTCATGACCGCAAAACTGGACATGGACATCATCAAGCAGCAAGGCTTTTAGCAGAAGAAGCTTATGATTTAGCTGCTGATCGTAATGCTTTTACTGAACAACTTAGCGGATTAAATAGACTAGAACCTTGGAAAGTCAAGCGTCTATTTGCTCGTACTTTAAGCAAGACAAATTTTGATACAGAATTTGATTCTAATCAAATTGCTAAAGTTTATAACCAGCCTTACTCACAAATAGGTTATCAATCTCGTTTAGAACATCGAACACAAGGCCCTTGGCCGGCAATTGAGCTAAAAGGCGAAAGAATGATCCGTCATAACTTGGTTAAAAGTGTAGATGAGGATTTCAACCGCTGGTATTTACTTTGGCAAAGGTTAACAGAAGTAGATATTTATAAAAAAATTCAACCTATTATTTTTGGTGAACAAATAGATAGTCCAGAAAAAACAGCAAAATTGCCTACTCCAGAGTTAATTAGTCGATTGATTAAAGCTCTTAATATAGTGAGAGAATACTTAAAGGAAGAAGGTAAAAATGATTTTAAGGCTAAAGTTTTAGCGGGAAAACTAGAAAAATCTCTACTCTTACTAACTAAAATTTCATTAAAAGTTATTGCTAATAAAGAGACAGTTTCACCAACTGAAGAACTAAGCGCAACAGTAACATTAAGTAATAACAGTGCTTTAGCTGTAGAGGCTAAACCCATAAGCATTTCTTTACCAGAGAATTGGGAGTTTGAAGAAAAAACAAAATTAAACACCAATTTAGAAGCAGGAGCAAATAGTAGCCAGGAGTTAACACTTAAACTTAATGAATTTGCTCGAACAACTTTACCTTTAGTAGATCATATTTATGATTTAGATTTTTTAGAGCCACAAATAAACATTGCTGCTAAAGTTTCTTTACCTGAACTTTTGGAACCAATTTTATTAACTGCCACAACTAGAGTTGAAGTTAATCCATTGATAGAGATGGAAATAAGCCCTAATAATAAGCTAGTTAATATTACTGACTCAGGCGAAACAAATTCTTATCCAGTACAAATAAAGATTACTAATCGCTCTCGTACTACTATTTTAGGTCGGTTACGTCCATCAACTGTACCCCCAATACAAATTACACCTCAAGAACAACAGCTAAAAGTTGAAGGACAATCAACTAGTATTGTTACTTTTTTTGTTGCTATAGGTCGTCCAGTACCAGAAGGACTAGCTAGACTACCAATTATTTTTGTAGATGATTATGGCCGAGAAGTCGTTAGCAAAGAGCTAAGAATGAATTTAATCCGAGTTTTATCAGCTAATGTTGATATAGGATATTTACGTACTTTTGATTTTACTTTGCCACAAACACTAGATTTTTATGGTGTATCAAATAGAGAAATAACCGTAAAGGAAATAACAGAAGGAAACTTAAATAGTAGTTTTAATACAATAGTTTTAGATAATCGTGCCTATTTAGCTTATCCTGAACTAGAAAAAGCTAATCAAAAACTACTCAATTTTGTACGTAATGGAGGCACATTAATAGTTTTCTATCAACGTGCAAGCGATTGGAATGACAAGCAGTTAAGTCCATATCCAATTAAAATAGGTGATGAAAGAATAACTAATGAAAATGCACCAGTAGATATTTTAGTAAAAGATCACCCATTGATAACTTCCCCAAATAAAATTACAGTAGCAGATTTTCAAGGCTGGATACAAGAGCGAGGATTAAATTTTCCTAGTGAATGGGATGAACGTTATTTTACTTTGCTTTCCTGTTCTGATCCTGATGAAGAAGAATTAAAAAGCGGGCTACTTGTAGCAGGTCATGGTCGAGGTCAATATATTTATGTTAGCTATGCCTTAAGTCGTCAGTTAAGAGCTTTTAATCCTGGTGCCTTTCATTTATTTGCTAATATGATAAGTCTACCTAAAACAAAATAAATTTGCCTGAAATTTGTCTAAGGATTTTCTTGACAGTTTATCTAACTTCTTTATTATCTTTAGATAAATCTATTTATTCTATATTATAATACATAAGATTTGAATGTTAAGTATTATAATATTCTAGGATTTCAACCCTAGGAAATTTTTGCTATAATACGTAGGTATAAACCCTGCGCTACATATCTATTGCCCCGCTGGGGCTTAAGATTAAAATATCAGTAAATTTAGTTTACACTGTATTAATTTTCATCAGACCAAATTAATTTTATTGTTGGTTTTTCTCTATAAACTCGCTCTCTTGGATAAGAAAGGGCATTTTGTACATATCGAACCCCATCAATGTTTACATCCCAATTAATATGGCTATGACCAAAAATATGAGTTGTTGATTTTATTGCTCGGATTTGACGATCTAAGCCTATGCAGCCAGATACTTTTGGCAGTGCCTTAAATTTTAACCATTCCCTAGAAGGTAATAATTCTTGTCTTGGAAGAAAATGAGAAAATGAAATTACTTTTTTAGTGTAATTATTGATTCTATCTTGGTTTAGTTTAAGAAAATGTCCAGCAATAGAGTTAATATCCTCGGGCCAGCGACAAAAATAAAAATCTGACCATTCAGGCGGCTGATTATCTTTTGATTCACTGTCAAAAGAGCTTTCATACCAAGAAAATAGTGGAACAATAGCTATATTTGCTAATTCAATTGCTTGTGTGTTTACATCAATGTGTTTACATAATTCTAATATACTAGCAAATTTATCTAGTGAATGGTTGTTTTCTCCCTTTACCCAAAGCTCATGATTACCTGGTACATAACAAACCTGTTGAAATTTGGTTTTTAATAATTCCAATGTATCTTTAATAATGGATAATTTATGAGCAATATCACCTGCAACAATCAGCAAGTCTTTTTGATAAGCTGTTTGGGAAAGTTGTTCAAGAAGCGTCCAGTTTTCCTTAAAATCTGTATGTAAATCTGAGGTAGCAAAAATGCGCATAATTGGTTGATAACCTTGACATTAATAAGCTGATTTTGTTAGATTAATGCCCACTTTGAAAGCGGGTGTAACTCAATGGTAGAGTGTCAGCTTCCCAAGCTGAAAGTTGTGGGTTCGATCCCCATCACCCGCTTAAATTTACTGCAAAAATCTATTATTTAACAACTACATTATTGATTTTACCAACCCACCATCTACCGCTACAGTTGTTCCATTAATATAACTTGCACGTTCTGATGCTAGAAATACTACATAATCAGCAATCTCTGATGGTTGAGCAAGCCGGCCTATGGGGACATCTGTTTCCCATTGTTTAACTACTTGTTCTTGAGCAATGTTATTATTTTTTGCTCGAATATTTACAAGCTCTTGCAAACGTTCGGTTAAAGTATAGCCAGGACAAACATTATTTACCAAAATATTATCTTTACCTAGCTCATTAGCTAAACTTTTAGCAAGTCCTACTACTCCAGCACGTAAGGAATTAGAAAGAATTAAATCATTAATAGGCTGTTTTACAGAAATAGAAGTAATATTTATAATTCGTCCCCATTGTCTAGTTTGCATATGAGGAATAACCGCACGACAAGCATTAACTACACTCATTAAAATTAAATCTATTCCATGTTGCCAAGCTTCTATAGAAGTAGATTGGAATTTAGTTGCATGCGGGCCACCTGAATTATTAACCAAAATATCAATATGCCCAAAACTACCTATAGCTTGTTTAACTAAACGGTCAATGTCCTCTGCTTTTGTGACATCTGCTGTTAAACCTATGACCTGAGTTTTATAAGTTTCTCTTAAATATTTAGTAGTTTTCTCTAGTGTTTCTATATTACGAGCGCAAATTACTAAAGATGTTCCTTCAGCAGCTAATCCTTCAGCAATAGCCTTACCAATGCCTTGACTAGCTCCTGTTACTATGGCTACACGGTCTTTTAATCCTAAATCCATAACGGCTCCCTAAAAGTTTTACGTAAGATTGTAACTTGAAAGAACCTTTTAACAAAACCAAACTATTTTTAATTTCCCTAAAAATTATCTAAAAACTTGATATTTTTTTAGATTTGTTTGCGCGTCTTCTTAGTGAAAGCAACTTTAATAAAAATAAAAATTTAATTTTTGGAGTTTACAATGAAAACAATAGAGAAAATTTCACGCTTTTCTTTTATCAAATATTTAGCTTTAATGGCTGTAACGCTATGTCTTTGCCTTGCTAATGTAACATCAAGTTATGCACAAGAATCTAACAAAGGAGATTTTTCAGGCGTTATTAAGTCAAAAAATGGCTCAATGCTAGAATTTGAAGGTGGTTTTGCTGTTGATACTGCTGGAGCAGATATTGCTAGTCAAGCAGGTGCCTTTAATTTATCACTAATAGAAGTGCTAACAAATACACCTGCTACGGCCCGCATTGAGCTTGATTCACGCTCAACACCAGATCGTGTAGTACTAAAAGCAGACCATGTTAGTGTAGGGCTTTTACCTAACGAAGTAGTTTTTATTGCACCAATTCAAAAAATAGACGGTAAAACAATCACAGTTTTTTCTAAAGATATCAGTATTGAAGATGAAACTCTAGTTTTACGTAGAAAAAAGAAAAAAGCTAAACTTTCTACTTTTGCAACAATTAATTTAGGCGATACCGTTTTAGTGGATGCTTTATTTGTCAACGGTCAACTTACTGCTAGAAAAATCATAAAGGTAGAAACCCCAGTTTATGGAAATGGCTTTTTTGTTATCGGCAATGTTGAAAATGTCAATCTTCCATCCGTAAATTTAGTAGGTGGTGTTGAAGTACAACTTTCTAATTTTATGTTTAATGCCAATATTGAAAAAGATGATTTAATGTATTTTGGCTTTATACCTAATGCAGACGCAACAACTCCACCATTAAACAAAATTTTTGCAGTAGCTTTATCTAAAAACTTTCGTGAACCTTATTTAGCTGGAAAA
This sequence comes from Blastocatellia bacterium, assembly GCA_016713405.1. Lineage (NCBI taxonomy): Bacteria > Pseudomonadati > Acidobacteriota > Blastocatellia > Blastocatellia bacterium. The sequence goes on along the minus strand of JADJPF010000022.1, from coordinate 41,987 downwards.
GCAGATAAAGTTGATTTAAGTAAAAATACTATTACTATGTTTAATCGTGAGATTCGTGTAACTAGTGAAACAAATTTTGATGGCGATAATAAAGACCTAAAATCGCTAAATCCTGCACAACCATTATTTGTTAGCTTTATGATTACTGCTAGTGGCGAGCTAGTTGCTAAAACCGTCAATCAAAATAACTTAGATGAAAAATAACTAATCTATTTCCTTATCTCTTTAACTTTATTTCTTTAACTATAAAAAGCAAGGTAAGAAGTTTTTCTTATCTTGCTTTTTGTATTATGTGGCATAGGATTATTGCAATAAAGTTTTTAGGTTGTTAAAATCCCATTAGTTTCTTGTTTATCTATTCTTGTAATTAATAGCATGAATTACTACTTATCAAAACTCTCTAAAAGTGAGCTAAAACTTTCTATATTAAAGTTTGTAGTAGTAAACCTGCTTTTTGCTATTGTTATAAGTAATACACATCTGTTTAATTTACTACCTAGTAAAATTTTTTCTTCTCAAAGCTGTGGTAGTGAAATGTCCTCAAGTTGTGGAATGGCTTGTTGTGCTGGCAAGTCTGAATCGGGTTCTTGTTGTAAGCCTAAATCTAGCCAAATAAATAGCTTAGAGTCATCTAGTTGTCATTCTGAGTCTGATAGCGAAGAAACAGACGAGGCAGTATTTTTACAGATCAATGTTTCTTTTTTTGCAGATTATTATCTTGCAAAAGAAAAAGACACTTTAACTAAGGAATATCTTAAAAGCCAAGCTAAACCAAAACTTTCTGCTGCTTTTAGTAAACCTTGTCCTTGTGACTCACAAAATATTGCTACACAGTTTCGCTTTAACCTTGCTTTAATAATTGTAATAGGCAATCTGCAACCTCGCCCGCCTACAATTAAAAGTAAATTTGATCTTTTCTATCCTTCAAAAGACAAATCCTATAGCTATAAAACTGATCCTAGTCGCGCACCTCCTAGCATTTCTTAAATTTTTTAATTAATTGCTAAAAACTAAGGTTAATAATTCTAAACAAAAGCTTTAGCTAAATTCTAGCTATTTGTTTAACTCTTTTATTTACCTACAAAAAATAACTTAAACCTGGCTGCACAAAATTTTTAGTCAGGATTAATCTTACTTTTTTAAGTAATTGATTATGGAGAGATTAAGAGATGTTTAACAATTTTTCAAAAATCCTTGTTGGACTTATGCTGCTCGCTAGTGCAGAAGTTGTAATAGCGCAAAACATTAAAGCTACTGTTTCAGGACGTGTTTTAGATAGTCAACAAACGGCTTTAACGGAGGTAGAACTTACTATAGTAGATCTAAATAGAGGTTTAGAACGTCAAATAACTAGTAATTCACAAGGTTATTTTTATCAAGCAGGCTTAGATGCGGGCCGCTACCGTATAAAAGCCAATAAATCAGGCTTTGCTGTTTATGAAAGCCAAGAATTTGAATTAAAAGTTGGTGATGCTACAAGTTTGGAAATTCAATTACAAGTTGCTCAAATAGAAGCAGATGTCCAAGTTTTTGCTAGCTCATCTACAGAACTTCAACTTAATGAAGTCAAACTTTCTCGTAGCTTTAACCAAAAGGAAATGAATGATTTACCCGTACAGTCTAGCGGGACGGGAAGAAATTTTTATGCCCAAGCTCGCACCGCGCCCGGAGTTGCTACATCAACTTCAGCACATCGACCTTTTGCCGTTAGTGGTCAACGTCCAAGAAATAATAATTATTTAATTGATTCAGTAGAAAATAATGATCCTAATTCTGGCTTTATCGCTGGTCGAGGCGTAACCGAACAGCTTGTTAGTCAGGAAGCTGTACAAAGTTTTGAAATCATTACTCATAATTTTAAGGCTGAATATGGCCGTAATTCAGGCTCTATTGTTAGCCTTGTAACCAAATCAGGGACAAATGATTTTCATGGAAGCGTTTATGAATATCATAATAATTCTGCTATTTCTGCTAGAAATCCATTGTTACAAGACCAAATTTCCCAACGAGGCAATTTAGCAGGCTTTACTTTTGGTGGGCCAGTAAAGAAAAATAAAGTTCATTTTTTTGGTAATTATGAATTTTTCCGCCCTCGTGGTAGCGAACTACGAACTTTTCAAACCTTAACCGATAAAGAACGAGTTAGAGCCGTTGCTAGTGTTCGTCCCCTTGTTGATCTTTATCCACAATCTCCAAACGGTTCAAGAATTTTTACTGTAGGGACTCCACGAGTTGTTAATCAAAATACTTACTTAATCCGCACCGATATTATCTTAAATAATCAGCAAACCTTAGCTTTTAGGCATAATTACACCGACGCTAACACCGATAGCCAAGGCATTGGAAACACAGTCTCTAGCCGCGTTAATATTCATAATCAGACTTTAGGCGGAACAATTCATTATAATTATGCAATTAGCCCTAGGCTTTTTAATGAATTACGAGTTGGTTATACAAGACAAACTGAGGACGATACTTTTCTAGATCCTAGCTTTTTAGGTGATCCAAAAATAAATGGTGAAATCGGCTTTTTAATTGTTTCTGGTCTTAGTTTAGGCGGGCCACTTAGCTTTTTAGGCCGACAAAATTTCCAAAATAATTATCAAATTAGCGATGATGTTTCTTTCCAAAAAGGCAACCACGCTATTAAATTTGGTGGCTCGTTTCGTCGGCTTCAAGTTAATGGTGGTGCAATTAATAGCGGTTTTCGTGGACAAATTTTCTTTCCAAGCATTGATGCTTTTCTTGCTGGTCAAGCACTTTCTTATAATCGCAATGTTGGAAACCCACTTATAGGTTTGCGTCGGACAGAATTTCATACCTATATTCAAGATGACTGGAAAGTAAACACAAAACTTACGCTTAATTTTGGCTTGCGTTATGAGCTAAACACCGCACCAACAGAGGCCGCTGATAGAATTTTAGAAGAATATCGTTTTCGTGGTGATAAAAATAATTTTGCTCCTCGTGTCGGTTTTGCTTGGTCAGTGCTACCTAAAACCGTTATTCGTGGTGGCTATGGAATTTTCTATAATGCTATTGAGCTTTCTTTTATTGGGTTAACCAGATTTAACCCTCCAATAGTAGGAAATATTTCTGCTTTTCGTCCTCAACTGCCTAATTTAGCATCTCAAGCTAATGCTGTACTTCCTACAGGGTTAGTTATTCCTGACCTAAATGCTAGAACACCTTATGCACAACATATTAGCTTTTCTGTAGAGCGAGAATTATTTAATCCTAATTCAACCTTTACGCTTTCTTACGTAGGCACACAAGGAAGAAAACTTTCCCGAACACGTCGCCCAAATGGTGGAGAAAACCTAGCACAAGCTATGCGTCCAGATCCTAAAATAGGCGTTCTTAATAGGTTAGAAACCTCTGCTAATTCTGATTACCACGCGTTGCAATTTAGCATGTCACAACGAATTAACCAAAACTTGCTAATTAGAGCCGCTTACACTTATTCAAAATTTATTGATGATGTTTCAGAAATAACTGACACCAACCAAAATCTTGATCGTGGTGTTATCCCAGTTGATGAGAATAATTTACGGCTAGAACGTGCTGTTTCAGATTTTCATATTCCACATATTTTTACTGTTAGTTATATCTATCAACTACCATTTTTTGCTAGCAATCGTTTTGCAGGTGGTTGGACAATTTCTGGTATAACTACGCTACAATCTGGCAGACCATTTACGCTATTTAGCGGTACAAATAACCCACTAGGCAGTAATAATAATAGACTTAATGATGTAGCAGGGCTTTTAGTTCGTGATCCATCTTCTATTACTCTAATAAAAATACTTACTGGTGCAAACCGTAGTTTGCTAACACCTGCTACTGGAAAAGTTGGTACATTAGGGCGTAATACTGAAGTAGGGGACAGCTTTTTAGAGACTAATTTATCTGTTTCTAAAGATTTTGCTCTAAAAGAAAACTTAAAATTACAAGTTCGTGCTGAGGTCTTTAACCTCTTTAATAACAGTAATTTTGGCACTGTAGAAACGCTTTTTACTTCTCCTAATTTTGGCCGTGTGACATCGGCTTTTGATGCAAGAAGAACACAAATAGCAGTTAGAGTTACTTTCTAAAATTTCTCTAGTTTTAGCAGCACAAGTTATGTTTTGTGCTGCTAACCACTTTTGGAGGTTTGTTTTTTATGAAGTCATTTAAATTGTCTCGAAACATAATTTTACTTGTCTTAATAACTTTACTAATTAGCTCAATATCTGTTGTAGCAGATAAAAAAGTTGCTAAAACTAAAGCCGAACCCTATCAATTTGAAACCAAAGCCTTAGCCTTAAATGACCTTGGAATGGCTATTTCACGCGATCCTAAACTAGCACTTCGTGCATCAGGTGGAATTTATCTTTTATCTGTTTATACTTGGCCTATAACAAAAGCTGAGGCTAAAGCCGAAACAACAACAAGTGCTGATGCTGAGCATCACGGCGGAAGCGGCTTTGCACAGCTTGGTTTATCGGTTTCTCATGACGGAGGAGACACATTTTCTGCACCTGTACCAATTAGCGAAAAAACAGCTAAAGTCTCTTCACATGGGGAAAATAGTCCCTCGCTTGCTTTTGGTGCTACGGAAATGTATGCCCTTTGGGAACAACAAGCCGAACGAGGCACAGATTTAATGTTTTCCCGTTCAACAAACTTTGGACGTAGCTTTGATAAACCAATCAAAGTAACTGATAAATCTAAGCCATCTACTAACGCATTTTCATTTATGGCAACAGCACCTAATAATCATATTTATGCTGTTTGGTTAGATGGACGAAACCCTAATCCAGAGTTTCCTGGCACATCTTCAGTATTTTTAACTAAATCTAGCGACCGAGGAGCAACTTTTAGCAAAAATTTAGAAGTTGCTAAAAATGTTTGTCCATGTTGTCGTCCTAGCATTGGTTTTGGTAGCAAAGGGGAGGTTTTTGTTTCCTGGCGTACAGCTACTAAAGATAATATCCGGGATATAGTTGTAGCTACTTCAACTGACCAAGGCGCGACTTTTTCCGAGCCTGTTAGAGTAGCTGAAGATAATTGGAAAATAGAAGGTTGTCCGCATTCAGGCGCAACTATGACAAGCAAAGGAGATCGTCTTTATATTGCTTGGTATTCTGAAGGCAGCCCACGTGCAGGGATTCGCATTTCCTGGTCAAATGATGGTGGCAAGACATTTGCAGACCCAACCATTGCATCGGCTAATGTACTAGACGCTAATCATCCTGCTTTTGCTAGCTCAGAGGAAGGAAAACTAATGCTAATTTTCCAAGGCCGTAACCCACAACAAAAAGATCGTTGGGGTGCATTACAGCCTTATCTAGTTGAAGTAACAGACAACAAAGTTTCTAAACCTATGGCAGTACCAGGTAGCAAAAAGTCTGTCTTTTATCCTGCAATGGCTGTAGGCTCATTAGGACGTGTTTTTATGGCTTGGACAGAGCCAACCGAGCAAGGCACTAGCATAATGTTTCTTAGGGCTAGAGGTAAAGATTAAAGGTTTTGCTTAAGTTTTTTCTTAGGCCTTATCTTTTTTAATTTTCAATTTTTCAATGTCGTTTAGTTTATGCTAATCGCAATTTTTGTAAGGACGCACGCGCCTCTCCACCCTTTATATTTGGGCATATTAGTAATTCTAATATTGTTATATTGCTTAACTTGACTTGATAGTCTTCAATCTCTTGTGTAGAAGCGCGATTAAAATTCCATTGTTGTCGAACTATTTCATGAAAAGTTTTTCCTTTATCATCAGAGTAGCGTAAAACAAACTCTTGTGTGCGTTCTACTTCTATTTCGATAAAATGCAAAGCAATACGGTTAATATGTTGTGGTTGGTCAAATATCAACCGAATAACTTGTTCACCGGCTTGTGCTGCATACCAACCTAATTGGTTATTTGGTAATAATGCTTGTTCTATTGGGTGTTCAGCCGCTTCAGAAGTGATTTCAACTTGGGCTATTTGTTCTAAATCTAACCATTGTTCATCTATTAAGATAGTAGCGGGATGAGTAGCCTTGATAGTACTTTTACGCATAATTTGCTCCTTATTAGTATTATTGGTTTAATATATTAAGTATGTTATTACTATAGCACTACCTGTAATATTTCTATACCAATAATATTTTCTGAAAAGTTTTTGTTTGTACACCCTTATTTTACTGATATTGTAAAGCACGCTCACGCAAATACTTAAGCCGATCTCTAAGTTCTGCTGCACGTTCAAATTCTAATTTTTTAGCAGCTTCACGCATTTCAAATTCTATTTTTTTAATGGTTTCAGCTAGGTTTTCTTTTGTATATTCTTCAAATTGGCCTAAATCCAAAGGCACCTTAAAGTAATCTGCTTCATAGGCTGTAACTAATGTAGCTTCAATAGGTTTAACAATTGTTTGTGGAGTAATACCATTTTCTTGATTAAATTTTTCTTGGATTGAGCGACGGCGGGCAGTTTCTTCTATTGCATAACGCATTGAATCCGTAATTTTATCAGCATAAAGTATAGCTTTTCCATTAACATTTCTAGCTGCTCGCCCTATGGTTTGGATTAATGAAGACTGACTACGCAAAAATCCTTCTTTATCAGCATCTAAAATAGCTACAAGAGAAACTTCTGGCAAGTCTAATCCTTCACGAAGTAGATTTATACCAATTAGAACATCAAAGTCTGCTCGGCGAAGGTCGCGCAAGATTTTGATACGTTCTAATGTGTCAATTTCTGAGTGTAGATAGCGGACACGAATACCTATATCTGCATAATATTCGCAAAGATTTTCTGACATTTTTTTAGTTAAAGTTGTTACTAAGACCCGTTCATTTCTAGCAGTACAAATGCGGATTTCTTCTAGTAAATCGTCAATTTGACCTTTTACGGGACGAATAAAAACTTCAGGGTCAAGTAGTCCAGTAGGGCGAATAAGTTGTTCAACAATTTCACCTTCGGTTTTAGTTAATTCATAATTACCAGGGGTAGCAGAAACAAAGATACATTGAGGAACAATTTCTTCCCATTCAGCAAATTTTAATGGGCGGTTATCAAGGGCTGAAGGCAAGCGAAACCCATAGTCAACAAGTGTTTGTTTGCGGGATCGATCCCCATTATACATACCACGAACTTGAGGGACAGTTTGATGGCTTTCATCAACTATAATTAGTGCATCAGAAGGTAGATAATCAAAAAGTGTTGGTGGATGATCGCCAGGTTTACGGCCTGTTAAATGACGCGAATAATTTTCAATTCCTCGGCAAAAGCCTAGCTCTTTAATCATTTCTAAATCATAAATGGTGCGTTCATGCAGGCGATGAGCTTCTAAAAGTTTATTTTGCTCAATAAGCTGTGGTTCCCATTCCTCTAGCTCTGTTTTAATTGTGGTGACGGCTCTTTTAATAATATGTTTAGGCATTACAAAATGTGAGCGGGGATAAATTGGCATTCGTCCGTTATGTCTATTTAATACTTCGCCTAACAATGGGTCAATAATAGAGATAGCATCTATTTCATCTCCCCAAAATTCAATCCTGATAGCCTGATCTTGATAGCTTGGATAAACCTCTACAATATCACCTCGAACTCTAAATTTACCTCTTTCAAAAGCAACATCATTACGTTCATATTGAAGTTCTACTAATCGTTTAAGCAATTCTGTTCTGGTAATTTGTTGGCCTGCTTCGATTAATATCAACATATCAAAATAAGATTGAGGGTCGCCAATACCATAAATACAGGAAACAGATGCTACAATAATACAATCACGTCTTTCAAATAATGAACGTGTAGCGGAAAGTCGCAACCTATCAATTTCATCATTTATAGTTGCTTCTTTTTCTATATAAGTATCTGTTGAAGGTACGTAAGCTTCTGGTTGGTAGTAATCATAATAGCTAACAAAATATTCCACTGCATTTTTAGGAAAAAAGTTCTTAAATTCTTGAAAAAGCTGTGCTGCTAGGGTTTTATTATGAGCCATCACTAAAACAGGGCGTTGAAGATGTTCGATTACTGAAGCTACAGTATAAGTTTTTCCAGAACCAGTTATACCAAGTAGGACTTGATATTTTTCTCCTGATGTTAGACCTTCAACTAATTGTTTAATGGCTGCGGGTTGGTCGCCACGAGGTTTATAGTCTGATACAAGCTCAAAACGCATAATATTTTCCTATCAAAATAAGTAAATAACTAAAGTGAATTAAAAGAGAAATTATAGATTTCATTCTTTAGATGAGCAAATCTAAATGCAGATTTTTTGGACGTTAAGCTCAGGAAAAAGAGGATAGAGTTTATTTATATTTACATTGCTAGTTAAAAGATTTTTCCTATAATTACCTCAACAAGATAGCAGACGATTTGTTGTGCCTAAAGATCGTTTTAAAAAAGCTTTTTCTTTCAATCAAATACAATTTGGTTTTAGACTTTCTTTTTAATTTTCTTTTTAATTTGGAGCTTAAGTATTTTAATGACAGTAATTACTAATTTTGAAGCAGCCAAAACAATAGATTTAAGAAAAATTCCTGACCGACTAGAACCACAATCAATATTAATGTGTCCACCTACTTATTTTGAGGTAAAAGATATAAAAAACTCTTTTATGCAAGATAATTTGGGAAAAGTTAATATAGACTTGGCTCGCCGACAATGGGAAGATTTACGAGATACATTTATAAAATTAGGTAAACAAGTTTTTATAATTGATGCTGTACCAGAATTAGAAGATATGGTATTTGCTGCCAATCAAGTTTTACCATACTTTAGTAAAACACCTTATGTTTTACTTTCTCATATGCGTCACGCATCGCGTAAAAAAGAAGTTCCATATTATCAAGACTGGTTTAAGAAACGAGGCTATGAAATTTTAGAGCTAGATAGTAGCCAAGATTTACTTTCTGAAGGACAAGGGGACGCAATTTGGCATCCAGCTAAACAAATGCTTTGGGGAGGTTATGGGCATCGAACAAGTTTAGCCGCCTACCAGGAAATAGCAGCAAAATTGTCTGTTCCTGTAATTGCTTTAGAATTACATACTAGTGATTTTTATCATTTGGATACCTGTTTTTGTGTGCTAGATCCAAACACAGTTTTGATCTATAGTGAGGCTTTTACTAAGGAAGGATTAAAACTTATACATCATTTTTTCCCTAGAGTAATGGAAGTTCCAGCAGAAGACGCTTACAAAACTTTTGCTTGTAATGCTTTATCCTTAGATTATAAGTATGTAGTAATTCAACAGGGAGCAGAAGCAACAAATGAAAAGCTTTATCATGCAGGTTTTGAAGTTATAGAAGTAGACACTAGTGAGTTTATTAAATCTGGGGGAAGCGTTTTTTGCTTAAAAATGATGGTCTATTAAATTTATGTTACGAGCTAATGATGAAATAGGCCCTTATACTTTAATTCGTCAATTAGGGCGAGGTGCTTTTGGTGTAGTTTGGCTAGCAGAACGTCGAGGTAAAATTGCTACTACTCAAGTAGCTGTTAAATTTTCATTAGATGAAGAACCAGACTTAAAAGAGATTGAAAAAGAATCTCGTCTTTGGGTTGAAATTGGCAAACATCCAAATATTTTGCCTATTATTGAAGCAGATGTTTATGATGAATATGTTGTAGTTGTTAGTGAGTATGCCCCTGACGGCTCACTAGAAGCTTGGTTAAAAAGTCATGGAGGAAATGCACCTAATTTAGAATCTGCACTCCAAATAACTTTAGGAATTTTATCAGGACTAGAACATCTTCACTGTCGCCGAATTATTCATAGAGATATAAAACCTGCCAATGTTTTGCTACAAGGTGATACTCCAAGGTTAGCTGACTTTGGACTAGCTAGAGTCCTAAGAGCTAGTGCTAAAAATAGCGGTATTGCAGGAACACCTAACTATATGTCTCCAGAAGCTTTTGACGGGCAAAGGTCTGTACAAACTGATATTTGGGCTGTTGGAGTAATTCTTTACCAACTCTTATCTGGCTCATTGCCCTTTAGTCAATCAGATTGGCCGTCTTTAATGAAAGCAATTATTAATAATGAGCCAAAACCTTTACCAGAAACGATTCCTCTGATGCTAAGGGAAGTTGTTAGTAAAGCTTTACAAAAAGATCCCCTTCGTAGATATGCTAGTGCTAAAGATATGAAAGAGCAATTACAAACCTTTTTGCTTTATGGCACTCAAGAAACTCTAAAACAAAATTTAATAGATACACAGGATGATTTACCTGTGTTAAGTTCTTATTTAATAGAAGATTTGACTGTTAACACAATGACACAAGTTGATGAGTTAAATGATGCTTCTTCTGGTAAACCAAAACTATTTTTTGAATTTGATGGGTTGTTATTAGAACATGATGCAGCTATTAGAAAACGCTATGTTCGGCAAAATCGCTACTTTATTGAAGAATTAGCAGAAAATAATTACTTAGATATGGTTTTTATACCTAAAGGTATATTTTTAATGGGTTCACCAGAGCATGAAATAGGTCGTGCTAATGATGAAGGGCCTTTGCATGAAGTAAATATTACAGCATTTTATCTAAGCAAAACATTGGTTACGCAAGCACAATGGAGAGAAGTTGCTAATTGGCCGAAAATAACACGTCGTCTTAATCCAGATCCTTCACATTTCAAAGGGGATAACTTACCTGTAGAGAGTGTTTCTTGGGAAGAAGCACAAGAATTTTGTGCTAGGCTTTCAGCAAAAACTAATAAAAATTATCGTCTACCTTCAGAAGCAGAATGGGAGTATGCTGCAAGGGCTGGAACGACTACACCTTTTTCTTTAGGTGATACTATCACTACAGATTTAGTTAATTACAATGGAAATAATTCTTATTCAGCCGGGCCAAAAGGCGTTTACCGTCGCGCTACAACACCAGTTGCCCATATGGTGATAGCTAATCCTTTAGGATTATTTGATATTCATGGCAATGTTTGGGAATGGTGTCAAGATACATATCATAGTAATTATATAAATGCTCCCAATGATGGGGTTGCTTGGCAAAAAGATGATAATAGCCCTGCAACAGAATGGCGGGTTTTACGCGGAGGTGCTTGGAATGTAGGTAGTAATGCCTGTCGTTCTGCGGCACGTTTTAAGCTAATACCTGATATTAAATCTCATTCAACAGGTTTTCGGGTGGCGGTTTCTTAAAGAAGAATTTATTTTTCAAAATTAAAAAATAAAAAGGTTAGCTAAATCAAGTATTTAGCTGACCTTTTCTTAAAACTATATCTAATATTACAAAATAAGCATAATATTTAAGAGAAATTAGATCAAAAAACCTTTAAGCAAAATAGTAAAAATAAGCAAAATAACAATCATATTTAGTCACCCACCTTTAAGAGTTAAATTTTGTTAGTGTGGAAGTTCTTGCCCAAATTGGAGTAGATAGCCATTGCAATCCCTAATAGCAAATTCTCTCATTCCATAATCAAAATTTTCTATTGGGTATTCAACAGTTACTTTATCTTTTAGTTCTTCCCAAAATTTGTCTACAGCTTCTGCATAGAGATATAAAGAGCCTGTCATTAGAGTGTCTTCTAATTTTGAATGGGCATTTTTGCTAGTGAACATAATTTCAATAGAATCTTTTTTTAGACAAGTCCAGCAAGGTTCTCCTGCTTCGGGCCAAACAGATGCACAAGTAAACCCTAGTGTTTTTGTATAAAATTCTATTGTTTCAGCTAGGTTTTTTGCTTCTAGCATAGGAGTGATATGACTTAATTGCATAAGTATCCTTAGTGAATTAAAAATAAGGTAATAGAACCTAGAGAAAATAAAGTTATTTTCTCTAGGTAAATGTTTAATGAGTGATGGGAGTAGATTATTTAAGCTTGTGCAGCTTGTCCACAATCACCTTTAGAAAAGGCTTCAGCAGAAGCTTTAGCAATTTCTTCAGGGGTCATATCTTTAATATGTGTACAAATTGACCAGCAATGACCATAAGGATCAGCAACTTGACCATAACGATCACCCCAAAATTGATCAGCTAAAGGCATTTTTACAGTTGCTCCAGCGGCAATAGCAGTGTTAAAGACATCATCAGCATTTTCAACATATAAAGATAAAGTTACAGGAGTATTACCGATGGTTTGAGGTGATAAACAACCCATTTCAGGGTATTCATCACAAAGCATTAACATAGAATTGCCAATTTTTAATTCTGCATGTCCTATTTTTCCGTCGGGTGTTGGCATACGAAAAATTTCTTCTGCACCAAAAGCTTTTTTATAAAATTCAATTGCTTCAGAAGCATTTTTTAATATGATATGTGGTGTTAAAGTATGAAATCCTTCGGGGATGGGTTTGACAGACATAGTTTCTCCTTAAGAGTTATTAGTTAGTTATTTAATGGTTTAATGACTAGGGTGACGAAATATAATCAAAGATCAACGGTGTTGTCAATAAAATTAAGCGAAAATGTTGCGAAATAGATTAACTTAAAAACCATTGTATATAAGTTATTGAAAATAAAAAGAGCTTTCAATGATCAAAAATAAATAAATTGTAGGAAACAATAATGACACTTAGTAAAATTGGTATTTTGGGGGCTGGCAGCATAGGGTGTTATTTGGGGGCGCACTTTATTTCTAAATCAATAGATACAATTCTTGTTGGACGTGAAAAAATTGTTGAGCAAACAAGAAATAATGGGTTAAGAATTACAGATTTTACTGGAAAAGAGATTTATCTTTTACCATCACAAGTTAAATGTGTAACAGAAATAAAGGCTCTTGCTGACAGGGATTTAATAATTGTCACCTTAAAAAGTGCTGCTACTAGAGAAACAGCTTTACAGCTTAAAGAATTTTTAAGGGATAAGACAATTGTAGTAAGTTTTCAAAATGGTGTACAAAATGCAAGTTTGCTACGTCAAGTTTTAACAAAAACAGAAGTATTGGCGGGAATGGTTCCTTTTAATGTTGTTTGGAATGAAAATGCTCACTTTCATTGTGGCACAAGTGGCGCACTTGTGGTTGAAGAAAAAAATAATTCTCAAAAAGTGGTTTCTATTTTGAATAATGTAGGGTTAGAGGCTAAATCTAGTCAAAATTTAGAGGCAATACTTTGGGGAAAGCTAATCTTTAATCTAAATAATGCTATCAATGCTTTGTCAGGTATCTCTTTGAAAGAAGAACTTTCCCAAGTTGGCTACCGCAAAATTATTGCAGCAGCAATGCGAGAAGCTCTTTTTATAATGAAAAAAAGTGGAATCAAGCCTCAAAGTAGTGGTGGGTTAATTCCATCGCTAGCACCTTTTGTATTATCACTTCCAGATTTTTTGTTTTTTAGGATTGCTGCTAAGATGATAAAGGTTGATCCTAAAGCCCGTTCTTCTATGTCACAGGATTTAGAACAAGGACGCAAGACAGAAATAGATTATATTAATGGGGAAATTGTTAATTTAGCTCAAAAAAATAATTTATCTGCTCCAATTAATAGGGCAATTATTAGTTTAATTAAAGAAGTAGAACAGACTAAGCAGTTACCAAAGCTATCGGCTACAGAGCTAACAAAACGTCTTGCTATATAAAACTTTAAATTAAAGATAGGAAATTATGTTAAAAGCAATAATTTTTGATTTTGATGGTGTAATAGCCAACAGCGAACCAGCCCATTTTGTTACTTTTCAGCGTGTTTTAGCAGAAGAAGGGATAAAAATTTCTCAAGCTGATTATTACCAAAAGTATTTAGCAATGGATGATAGAGGAGCATTTACTACAGCTTTAACAGATTTTGGACGACTTAGCGACCCAGTTTATGTTTCAGAACTAATTTTTAGAAAATCCTCTTATTTTGAGCATTATTTAGAAAAAGAAATGGATATTTATCCTGATACATTAGAATTTATTAAAAGTGTTCAAAAGCGGTTTCCTTTAGCTATAAACTCTGGAGCTTTAGGAGCAGAAATAGAAGCTGTTTTAGCAAGAATAAATTTACGGACAGTGTTTTCACTAATTATTAGTGCTGATAATATTAAAAGATGTAAGCCAGATCCAGAAGGTTACTTAAAAGCTTTAGATGGATTAAATAATTTACACCCAGAACTTAATGCCAAAGCATCAGAATGTTTAGCAATAGAAGATTCAATTGGAGGGCTTAAATCTGCTTTGGCGGCAGGGATGAAATGTATTGCTGTTACTAATACTTATCCAGCTACTTCGCTTAGTGCAGCAAATAAAGTTGTTGAAAAGCTAACGGATTTAACCGACCAAGAATTAGTAAAATTATTTGCTTAAAACAAAAGAAAGCTTATCTATGATTTCACTAAAGAAAATTTTTCTAGTGTTTTTAGTTATTATTTGTATTGTCAATACAGATGTTTTTTCTGCTTCAATTAAGGACAAGCAAAAACCTACTAAGCAGCAAAAAGTTGCTTCAAAACAGACTCTACCAAAGCTTAAACAAGAAATAACAAGTCTTCTAAACAAACCAGAATATACGGATGCTGGAGTATCAGTAAGAATTATTACTCAAGCTACAGGTAAAGTGGTTTTTGAAAAGGAAGCTGAAAAGCTACTTAAACCAGCTTCTAATATGAAAATTTATACTACAGCAGTAGCATTAGAAACACTTTCACCTAATTATCGGATTAGGACATCTGTTTATTCAGAAAGTAAGCCTGATAATGATGGGGTAATTAAAGGGAATTTAATACTTTATGGACGTGGGGATCCAACTTTTGCTAGTAGTTATATGGATGATTACCAGCCTTTTGATTTGCTTGTTAAACAATTAAGTGGAGCAGGAGTTAAGCAAATAAATGGAGATTTAATTGCTGATGAAAGTTATTTAAAGGGTAGTTCTTTAGGTCAAGGCTGGGAATGGTTAGATTTGCAATGGCATTTTGGAGCAGAGATAAGTGCTTTAACTGCTTATGATAACAAAGTAGAAGTGCAAATAAAGCCAGGTGCAAAAATAGGAGATCCTTGCCAAATAACAGTTACTCCTGATGTGGGTTATGTGTCAATTATTAATAAAATGGACACAATTGCAGCTAAAGGACAAAGGGAAATAGGCTTAAATCGTGGACTAGCAGATAATTCACTGTTAGCTTGGGGAAAAATGCCACTAGATGACACAGGGTTTTCGGCTAGGCTAGCAGTTTATCGACCTGCCGGGATGTTTGCTAGTCTTTTTAAGGCTGCTTTAAGTCGTTCTAATATTAAATTTAATGGAAAAATTATTATTATAGATAGTTCTTTACGTTCACCTTTAACACCTAGCAACACAGAAAAATTAGTTGAACTAGCAGCAATTGATTCACCTCCATTAAGTGAAATTATTAGGATAGTAAATAAATTTAGCCAAAATCTTTATGCAGAACTGTTACTGCGCACAATAGGAAAGGTAAAAGGAAAAGTAGAAAAAGATAGTGATGAAGCAGGATTAGAGGTAATTAAGGATTTTTTAAGTCAAATAAAAGTTGATCCAACAAAACTTTTACTTTCTGATGGTAGTGGGTTGTCACGTCGCAATTTAATTAACGCATTTGTTACTACAGAACTACTAAAACATATAAGTCGATCTGCTAATTTTGCAGTTTTTCAAGATTCTTTGCCTTTAGCTAGTGTTGATGGGACATTAAGACGGCGGATGGCTGATAGCAAGGCTGCTCAAAATGTTCAAGCAAAAACGGGAACGCTTAGTAACACTAGTAGTCTATCTGGCTACGTTAAAAGTGCTGGCGGAGAAACCTTTATTTTTAGTATCTTAGTTGATAATTTTACCGCTGATTTTCGTCAGGCTTTAGCTTTACAAGATAAGATTTGCCAATACTTAGCAGATTTTACTGGTAAAATTGAAGCGATAAACTAATATATTTGCAGTGTTTATTAGAGTTATGGTAGTCTAGCTTGGTAAGTTTTTTGTTTTAAGCGAGAAATTTTACTTTAAATGGTGATAAACACTGGAAATATAGCAAATAAGTGTATAAACTATACCAACAGAATAAGTTAGATTAGAATAGGGAGCGCATTATTAATGGCACGATCTACTACTAAAACTACTAAAGAAGCCACAAAAACTACTAAATATAAAGGTGAAGCTACATCAACAACCGCAGCTAAAACAAAAGCTAAACCAGCACCAGTTCCAGTTACTAAACCTAATACTATTACTAGGTTAGAACTAGCTCAAGAAGTGGCTAAAGCTGTAGGAAGTATGATGGAGATTACTAATAGAGATGCTGAAGCTATTGTAGCAGAAATAATTCAATCAATGATTGATACATTAAAAGAAGGTAACGAAATAGAAATACGTGGTTTTGGGTCATTTCGCCTACGTAGCCGCCGTGCTAGACGTGGCCGTAATCCCAAAACTGGTGAATCTGTAGATGTACCAGCTAAAAGAGTAGTTTATTTTAAGATGGGAAAAGATTTAAAGTTATTCTTAACTCAAAATTCTTAAGTATTAAATAAGCCACTTAATTATTAGTTATTTTTTATTAAGTGGCTTATTTATTTATTTTTACTTCTAATTCTAATTTTTAATCCTCTTCATTTAACCTAGAAATTTTTATAGTCTGAATTATTACAGGGGCTAAACTAGCATTGAATAGTGCATCTCCACTGTATTTTGCACTTATTTGATGATCTCCAAGTCTTAGCTGGCTTGTGATAAATGTTGCTTCTGCACGAATAATATTTATAGGTGTTTGTTCTACTCCATCAATAATAAAGGTTATTGTTCCTGTAGGATTACTATTAGTTGCTGTGTCTGTTGTTACTACAGCTATAAAAGTTGCAGGACTATTGAGTTTACTAGGATTTGTAAGGGAATTAACTGCAATTTTGGTTTCTAACTTATTAACTATAACTTGTGTTGTTCCACTAATACTTGGATTATTTAGATCTTGGACTGTAATTGTATTTATTCCAATATTTTTTAGAGTTATTGCTTTAGCAAAAGTATGAGTTCCTAAATCAGAAAAATTAAAAGAAAAATTAGTAGGTAGCAAGGCTAGTGAGTCGGAACTGGAAAATGTTATTGCACCAGTATAACTACTAGCTGTATTACCTGACGAGTCAATAGCTGTTACTTTTATATCAAATATTTGTCCGCTTAATACTTCTGTAGGTGCTATTACTTCTAATCTAACAGCAGGATCAGAATTAATTAATAAGCTATAACTTTGATTAACACTACAACCACTAGCATCAGTAACTGTAACTGCAAAGTTAAAAATACCTGTTTGTGTAGGTATTCCGCTAAGTTCTCCATTTGCTGAAAGTGTAAGCCCTGAAGGTAAACTACCAAAAGTTACTGAAAAATTGTAAGGATCCACTCCACCACTAGCTGCAAAGCTTTGATTATAATTAGTTAAACGTTGTCCAATAGGTAGACTACTTGGACTGACTAAGACATCACACTTACATAAATTTAATAGTAATGAAACACTTAGACTAGAGCTATTAGTCACAATTAAATCTGGAGTAGTATCTTTATTGATATCTTTAATAGTAATTGAACTAGGTTCTCTTCCTATTCCTAAAGGTAAGTTGCTGTCAAAAACAAAGCTATTATTACCATTACCAAAAAAGAGGGAAATATTATTGGTAGTTGCATTTGCTAGAGCTATATCCAGATTTCCATCTAAATCTAAGTCTGCTACTGAGACCGCAACAGGTTTTATTGCTCCAGATAGTTGAATATTATTTAAGGTGGTAAAATTTGCATTTCCATCATTTCGTAAAATAGATAGGTTATTACTACCACTATTAACAACTACAATATCTGGGCTACCATCTCGATTAAAATCACCCGTTGCAATGGCTCTTGGTGAACTGCTACCAACACCAAAATTATTTACAAGAGAAAATCCAAATGGGCTACCAAGTAAAATGCTAATGGTATTACTGCCTAAATTAGCAGTAGCTAAATCTAAAGAGCCATCTCGGTTAAAGTCTTCTGCTATTAAGGAAAATGGCCCTATTCCACCATTTAGATTAAAATCTATAGGTATGTTAAATGTTCCATCACCTAATCCAAATAAAAGTGATATGGTGTTGCTGCCAGCATTAGCAGTAGCTAGATCTAAAAGGCCATCTCGGTTAAAATCCGCTGTAAGAATTGCTACAGGCTGGCTACTAGTTAGCTGGGTAGTATTTGATACTCCAAGATTACCTGTACCATCCCCTAGTAAGACATAAACGTTATTAGTTGCAACATCAACAGTAGCAATATCAAAATTACCATCACGGTTAAAATCTCCATTTGTTAAAGAAAAAGGTTGAATACCTCCAGTAGCAAAATTATTAGTACCAGAAAAACTATTGTTTCCTGTTGCTAATAATAAAGATATATTGCCATTGCCAGGATTAGCAGTAGCTAAATCTAGGAGTCCATCCCGATTAAAATCAGCTATGGTTGATGATTGGGGCCCAGCTATATCACTAATAGTAATATTATTAGCATTAGCAAATGTACCACTACAAGTAACAGTACAATTATTTAGTAAAACGGAAATATCTCCAGAAGTTTGATTAGCAGTAGCTAAATCTAATTTATTGTCTAAATTAAAATCTGCTGTAATTAAATTTTGTACGCCTTTTGCTAATGGTAAAGGTAGAGTTGTAAGGTTAATAAAATTACCTGTTCCATCACATAACAAAGCCGATAAGTTGTTACTGCTAGAGTTAGCAGCAATTAGATCTAGTAAACCATCCTGATTAATATCGGCTGTTTGTAAAGATTGAGGTGTAATACCTTCTAAAAGATCAAATTTATTAATTATAGTAAAATTGCTTAAACCATCACCTAAAAGAATAGAGACAGAATTATCACCATTAGCAGTAGCTAAATCTAAAAAGTTATCTTGATTAAAATCTCCACTAACAATTGCAAAAGGCAAAGTAGCCCCTAAATCAAAATTTACTGTGTTAATAATTCCAAAGCTACCATCACCTAAAAGAATAGAAATATTATTTGTATTAAAGTTTGCTGTAGCAAGATCAGGATTACCATCTTGGTTAAAGTCGCCTATTGCCAGACCCCTTGGGCCAACAGCATCAGCTAGATCTATTTTATTTACACTATTAAAATTACCTAATCCATCATTAAATAATATAGAAATATTTTCACTACTAAAATTAGTAGTAGCTAAATCCATTTTTCCATCTCGATTAAAGTCTACTTTAGCAATAAATATAGGCCCAACAGCCTCATCACCAATTGCAAAATTAGTTGCCATAGTAAAACTACCTTGTCCAGTACCAAGAAAAACAGCCACATTATTACTGTTAAAATTAGCTGTAGCAATATCCATATTACCATCTAGGTTAAAATCTTGAGCAACTATAGAACGTGGGCCTAAGCCTGTTTCTGTGCTAAAAGTTCCTGCATTGGTAAATTGACCATTTCTATTGCCTAAGAGCAAAGAAATATTACTACTAAGAAAATTTGCTGTCACCAGATCAATTATTCCATCTCGGTTAAAATCTGCCGCTGCAATAGCTTGTGAACCAGAACCGTTAACTGCAAAATTAGTAGCAGCACTAAAATTAGCTATCTGACAACCTGTTATTGCTAAAGGAGAGATATCGGTAAGATTTCTAGTGTTGTTTGATTTACTATTAGCTAAAGGGTTGTTAATTAAGTGAAATAATATAAAGAGGACTAAAACACAAAGCCAGGTTAATTTGGCTTTTAGGGGCTTGGACATACTTATTTACCTCTGTAGGGCTTTTAATGATTGATTTTAAGGAATAAGTGGAAAAGCTAGTGTAACTTAGCAAAATATTAGCCGCAAGTCTTTAATACTTTAAGGTATTATTAATTATGATTAGTAGCTTACATTAACTGATAGGCTATATATTTTAAGAGAGCAAATTTTTAAGCAGTTTGTTGGGTTTTCTTTTATTATAAAGTGTTTCTTATAGAGACTAAACTTAGAACATATAGAATAAACTCTATTAAAACATCAATTTATCAATCTTTGGAGCTTAACTTAATGGTTACAGTAACAGTAAAATCCTTAAGTGGATTGAAAAATCAAATTCAAGCAGGAGGACACACTATAATTGCTGATGAGCCAGTAAATGCAGGTGGTGAGGATGAAGGGCCAGATCCATATAGTCTGTTACTTTCTGCTCTAGGTGCTTGTACTTCAATGACACTACAGCTTTATGCACAACGAAAAGGTTGGCCGTTAGAAGAGATAGAAATAGTATTAGTACATAGTAAACAATATGTGTCAGATTGTCAGGACTGCGAAACTAAAATAGGAAAAGTGGATGAAATCCGCCGACGTATTTACTTAAAAGGCAATTTGACCGAGGAACAACAAAATAAATTACTAGAAATTGCTAGCAAATGCCCTATACATCGTACTTTAACAGGAGAAATAAAAATTCGAGATACCTTAGTCTGATAACGTAATAAAATAAATAAGTTTATAAATCTATAAATTATAATAATTGCAATAAGTTAGCTATAGAGACAAAGGAAAAATATTTTAATGAGAATAATTATTTATACTGGCAAAGGTGGAGTAGGTAAAACTTCTGTTGCTGCTGCTGCTGCTTTGCGTGCTGCTAGTTTAGGGCATCGAACTTTAATTTTAAGCACAGATGCTGCTCATAGTTTAGGGGATGTTTTTGACCAAGAGCTAAGTCATGAAGCAAAGGAAATTATGCCTAATCTGTGGGCAATGGAGGCTAATGTTTATAGTGATTTAGAAGATAACTGGGGGACGGTACGCGCCCATATTGCTAGGCTAGTAGCACTTCAAGGTATGGATCAAGTGCTTGCAGATGAGGCTGCAATCTTGCCTGGAATGGATGAGCTATTTAGTTTGGCACGTATCAAAGAACTTAGTGAAACAAATTGCTATGACTGTATTATTGTTGATGCTGCACCTACTGGAGAAACCTTACGTTTACTTGCATTGCCACAAACCTTATCTTGGAGTGTAAAACTACTTAGACGTGCAGATCATTATATTATTAAGCCAATTGTTAGGCCACTAGCAAAACTTTCGCCAGGTATTGAGGAAATGCTTACTCCAGAAGAAGTAATAACCGCCCTGGAAAATATGTTAAAAAAGCTGCAAGCTATGAAAAAACTTTTGTCAGATACTAGTAAGACTACGGTTAGATTAGTGATGAATCCAGAAAAAATGGTAATCAAAGAGTCAAAACGCGCTCTTACTTACTTAAATATGTATGGCTTGCTAGTGGATTCAGTTGTTGTTAACCGTGTGCTTGCTCCTGATAGCGGTTATTTAGAAGGCTGGCGAGCAGTTCAGAAACGTTACTTAGATGAAATTCAAATAGATTTTGCTCCTCTTCCAATACAACAAGCAGCACAATATTCAACAGAAGTTATTGGGTATGAAGGATTAAACAAACTTGCAACAGATCTTTATAGTGATTCTGACCCAACCAAAATAATGTTTGAAGGTTGTGTTTTTGAAATTACCAAAGATCAACAAATTTACCAAATGCGGGTACGACTGCCAATGCTAGATAGGTCAAAAATGCGAATCCGTAACACAGGGAGCGAGTTAGTTTTACAGCTAGAAAACCAGCGTAGAATTATTAGTTTACCTGCTGCAATGATTGGATATCGACCAGTAAAAGCAAATTATGAAAAGGATTATTTACTCATACAATTTTCTAAACCTGATAAAAAGGCTGACACACCAGATTCATCAAAATTAGAAGAAATAAAAGAACAAGAAGATTTAGAATCAGTTTATGAATTGGCTACTAAGTTACAGAGTAGTAAGTTAGTTTCTTAAAGGTTTATTGGTTTCTATATATTTTTGTTATGCAATAAATAAAATTAATTTTTCTATATAGGTTTTACTTAGTAGCTAAACTGCATAGCCAATCTACAATTTCCTTTTGTTCTTCTTCAGAAAGTTCAGAAAAGGTTGGCATAATATTAGAAGTAATTCCTACGCTAGCAGGGTCATTTATTAGTTTTAAGATAGTTTCTCGATTTCGTCGATTAATAACATTATGTAAATTTGGCCCAATATTACCTGTAGCGTCTGGAGCGTGACAGCCAGCACAATTTTGAACAAAAATAAATGGTGGTGGGTTAGGTAAGTCAGTTGTTACTACAATATCTTCTGGTTTAGTAAGTTTAGAAAACCAAATTGCTAATTCTTCTCTTTCTGCTTGATTTAATTTGCGAAAAGCTGGGATTGCTTCTGAGAGTCCATGGTCTTCTGGTTTAGCAAAGATCCTTTTTAATTGCACTAATGTAAATTTTCTTTTTGCTTTTACTCCAAGTAGTGGTGGGCCGTTTTCTGTACCAGTTGCTTGGACAGTATGACAAGGGGCGCAAAGATAGACCCAATTTTTTACAGCTTTTTTAGTTTTTTCTTCATTAAGTTCATCTGTACTTGTATCAGCATTAACAGTTGGATTAGCAGCCTTTTTTTTAGATTTTATAGGTGTTTGTCGACGAGTTTTACTTTGGAAATCACTTGCTTGTGTAGGCCAACTTTGTAAAAGTAGGCTTACACAAACAAAACCAGCTAAAAAGTAAAGCTTAATTGTTTTCATTAGCCTTCTTTTTTTCCTCTCGTTTACCTCTCCAAGCTCTAATAGCAAAATAAACAGCAATGCCACCTGCTAAGAGTCCCACACCCAATACAACTGCTCCAATCAACACTGCCCAACCAAGTAGCCAATTTATCCAAGGAGTAATAATTACAAATAAATAAGCTAGGATTTGTCTTGCTAACCAAGTTAAAAATACCATTAAAAAGCCCCAAAAAGAGAGCTTTTTGACTAAAACTTTTGCGCCATCACTCATGAAGGTTTCTCCAATCAAAACAGATTGCTCAATTTTAGCACAGCACTAGACCTCAAAAAACTACTTAGTATAGAAATTTTTCCTTGTTTAGTATTATATAGAGAATTTTTGCAAGTTTTTCAAATGGCTTTCGTTCTTTGAGCAAAAAGAAGTTGTAAATAATAGCTTGAAGCAATAAAGGAGATTTGATTATCATGGTAAAACTTAATTCTAAAATAATTTCGGTGAGCAAGAGGAATAAATTGACAGCAGCTACTATTAGTTATAATTCTTTAGCTTCTATTACAGAAGAAAGACCATGGGGCAGTTTTACTGTATTAGAAGAAGGCGAAAACTATAAAGTTAAACGGTTTATAGTTTTACCTAACCGCCGTCTTAGTTTGCAATATCATCATTTTCGCTCAGAACATTGGACAATTGTTGCTGGCAAAGCTTTAGTTACTTGTGATGAACAAGAGCTTGTTTTGAATGCAGGAGAAACAGTTTTTATTCCTATAAAGGCAGTCCATAGAATAAAAAATATTGGTGTAGAACCTGTTATTGTTATTGAAGTGCAATGTGGTTCTTATGTAGGTGAAGATGATATTGTGCGTTTAGCTGATGATTACGACCGGACTACGAAATAAAATTTAGTAATATTAGCTACACTAAAAATTATTAATAAAGGCTTGGTTCACCTTCTGGGCGGGTTTTCCAGCGACGATGTACCCACATCCATTGATCAGGATAAAGCCGGACAATCTTTTCCACTACTTTATTAAATTGAGCAGTGTTTTGATAAATATCTTCTTTTTGATCTCCAGTAACAATTAACTCTACTTCTGGTTCAAAGTGAAGTTTATGTTTACCTAATTTTTCATCCCAAAGTAGAAATCCTGGCACTACAGCCGCTTTAGTTCGTAGTGCTAGGGTAGCAAGTCCTGTAGTAGAACAAGCAGGAATACCAAAAAAATCACAAAAAACACCTTGATTTCGCACCGTGTTTAGGTCAATCAAAATTCCTACAGCTTCACCTCGTTTTAAGGCAGAAAGAATTGCTCGAACAGAATTATTTTTATCAATAGCTTTATTTCCACTACAGCCCCGGTAATAATCTACCAGTTTGTCAATGTAAGGGTTATCAATTTGTCTAACTAAAATATTATGAGGATGTCCATATACCGCATGAGCAAAGGCTGAAAGCTCCCATGCTCCAAACATGTCCTGTAAGAAATAATACACCGCGTCCTTTTTCCACTCCTTTTTGAAAATGCTCTAAACCTTCATAAACAACTAATTTTTCAATCTTTGCACGGTTAAATTTAGGAAAGTAACTAAATTCAGCTAGCAGACGACCAAAATTTCTAAATATCCCTTTAATAATTTTTTCATGTTCAGTTGCTGATAACTCAGGTAAAGCCATTTCTAAGTTACGACGGGCTGTTTTACGAAGTCTTTTAGCTAATAAATAGCCTAAGTAACCAAAAAAGTAAGCCACTTTTAAGCGTATGGGACGCGGCAAAGCAGCTAGTCCGACCAAGACACTACGCACAAATAAATATTCTAAATAGCTACGAGCTTTACCAGTTTTCACAGTTCTAATAATAATCCTGCTAGTAAAGCTGTGCGGGTTGCCATTGAAGGCAGCAAGACGTGTTCATATTCAGCATGCGCTCCATCGCCATCAGCACCTAAGCCATCTAGCGTTGGCACACCTAAAGCTGATGTGATGCAAGCTTCACTTACTCCACCTGTAGAAACTTCCCCTAATTCAAAACCTAGCTGTAAAGCGATATTTTGAGCTTTTTGGTAAAGAGAAATTACTTTTTCTGTGCGCTCAAGCGGAGGCATACCGATTTTACCAGTGATTTCTAGT
The DNA here is from genome assembly GCA_016713405.1 of Blastocatellia bacterium. Classification (NCBI taxonomy): domain Bacteria; kingdom Pseudomonadati; phylum Acidobacteriota; class Blastocatellia; species Blastocatellia bacterium. The sequence goes on along the minus strand of JADJPF010000022.1, from coordinate 17,373 downwards.
TCTGCTCCTGCAAGATGTGGTTTGAGGGATTTAATAGCTGCATCTATGGCTTGACCATCGGTTAAACGACAAAAACGGACATCTATTTCTGCTATAGCTTGATCAGCAACTACATTAGGGCGGATTCCGCCACGAACAACACCTACATTAACTGTAGTTCCTTGGTCATAATTAGTTAAGCTGTTTAAGACTTGAATTTGATGAGCTAGTTCTGTAATCGCGCTGATTCCTTTTCTAGGGTCTGCTCCAGCATGAGCCGCACGACCACGAATATTTAAGAGATAATTAGCACAACCTTTACGCTCAGTTTTTACTGATCCACCGGGCCAGGCAGGTTCTAAATCTAAAACATAATCACAAGTAAGAGCTTGTTTTTCTAAAAATGGTTGATAAGGCTCGCAGTCTGTTTCTTCTAGTGAGCTAAAGAAAAATAAGATTGGGTGTTTAGGCTTTTTATCTAAGCTTTGTAGTAGTTCAAGTGTATGTAATGCAACAACTAAACCAGCTTTCATATCAAAACTGCCAGGGCCAAAAAGCTTGTCACCTTCAATTCTTACTGGACGTTGAGCCAATGTACCAAGCGGCCAAACCGTATCCATATGACCTAGCACCATTACGGCCTGACCTTCGCCACCATAACGAGCATTTACAACATTTCCACCGTTTTCAACAGCTATTTGCTGAGGTTTTGCTCCTAGTTTTTCAAGTCTTTGGCTTAAGTATTTAGCTAGATTATTAACTGCCTCAGGAGCATCAGAAGGGGACTCAATTTCTACTAAAGTTTTTAGGTCTTCAATCATTTGAGGCAATTTTCTTTCTGCCTCGGCTAATAATTCTTTCACAAAGTTTTCCTCATAAAATTGATAAGCCGTTTAGAATAACTCAACTATTGGAATCAGAGAAGATATTCTTAGCGGCTAGCTCGCTTAAGTGTGATAATACTTAGGGTTTTGGATATAGACAATACCCTTAGTTTTTCTTTTCTAATTTTAACAAGGTAGCTCAAGGGATCTAAACACTTCATAAAGTAGTAGACTACCAGCTATGGCAACGTTTAACGAATCCATACCGGTTGCCATTGGGATGCGAACAATTTTTTGACACATTGATTCTTGATCTTTGGTTAAACCTGAACGCTCATTTCCTAACATTAAGATTGTAGGATGGATGTAGGCAACTTGGTTGTAGTTCAATGACCCAGTTGGAGCAGCACCTATGGCTTGTAATTTATGTAAATCTATCCAAGTGCGTAGTTCATCAGGTGAAGCTCTAGCGATATTTTGCTTAAATATAGCTCCCATTGACGCTCTAACAACATTTGGATCAAATGGATCTATAGAGTTACCAAGCAAAATAAAGCCTGAAGCCCCAATAGCCGCAGAAGTTCTAATAAGCGTTCCTAAATTGCCTGGTGAGCGAATTTCACTTAACACAATCCAACAAGTATGTCCGCCAGGCTTTATTTCACTAAGTTTTTGTGTATGTTGGCGAAAAATCGCTGCTACACCTGATGCACGTTCAGTTTGTGAGATGCTTCTAAATTGTTCTGGGGAAAGGCGAGTAAAGGAAACACCAGCACGTTTTAAGTGTCGCACAAGTTTTCTTGCCATTGGAGAGATTAAAAGTTTTTCGCTGTAGATTAAAGTGTCTATAGAAAAACCCTGATCGACAGCTTGGACAAAGTTACGAACACCTTCGGCAAAAAATAAAGCTTTTTTATCTCGATAAATACGGTTATTTTGAAGTTTTTTAGCTTTTGCTAAGACAGGTGCAGTTTCTAGCGGACGGAAATCAAAATCACTTTCAATAATTTCATTTTTCATATCCTTTCACATAAACCAAATGGTTAGAATAATTAAGAGGGTTAAAGGTTTTAGTTTTAATTAGCTTATCCGAACACTTTGCTCATGTCGGATTAAATTTGTTGGGTCGTATCTTCTTTTAACTTCTTGAAGACGTTTATAGTTATCGCCATAATAGGCTTTTTCCCAATCCTTAAATCCTAGGTCAGGATAATTAATATATTGGGTATTTATCCCATTATTTTGAAAAATATCGCGTATCTCATTATAAGATTTAAGCAATTTTTCTTGTTGTTTAAGGTCTGAGTAATAAGTTTGTAGTTCTGATAAATAATAGAGTGAGCGATGAGCAAAAGCAGAATTTTTAGCAAACTCAGCATTATCAATCTGTCCTCCTAAAGTGCCTATGGATATTAGCATTCCAGGTGTAGCAGAAATTTTCTCTAATGTAGGGACAATAAAACTTTTAATATCAGCAAAACTTTTATAAAGCCCTACAGAAGAATTTTTTGAAAAAATAGGCTCTTGTATCCCATAAAAAGTTTTTACTGCACTATCAAGCTTTTGAGGTTTTCCTAAAGAAGTTTTTTCTGTAAGTGCTGAAAGTTCATTAATTAAGCTTTTTACCTGTTCAGTTTCTTGAGCAAAATTAGTTAGCAAAATAAAAACAGTTTTTCTATTTAGGATAAAAACAGAAAAACAAGATTCTGGTAAATTTGTTGTTAGTAAAAACCACTTTTCCAGTATGTCGGCAGCCGTTTGAGCATCAGTATTAAATTTTCTAAATCGATGGCTAGTTAGCATTGCTGGTGACAGATGAGTCTTAAATTTCATTTGAGTTATTACGCCAAAATTTCCTGCTCCACCGCCTTTGCAAGCCCAAAGTAGCTCTGGGTCATCTTTAGAATTTATTATTTTTCCTGTCCCATCAACCATTGTTACTTCAGTTAAACTATCGCAGGTTAGGCCATATTTTCTTGAAAACATTCCATAACCACCGCCTAAAGTCAGGCCGCCAACAGCCACCCCACCACAAGAACCACCTGGTAAAAGTCGTCCTTTAGGCAAAAGTTCAGCATAAAGCTGTGATAGGTTACAAGCTGGCCCAAGTTTTACTTCGCTGTTTTCTAGCCATTCAATAGAGTTAAGTTTTGAAAGGTTAATTACCATTCCATCATCATTACAAGACAGCCCTTCTAAACTATGGCCGCTGCTTTTTATTGCAACTGCTAAATTTGCTGCTGCTGCAAAAGTTAACGCCTCTTGCACACCCTTTTCATTTTGACAAAGTGCAATTACTCTAGGGAATTTATTTATGCGTTTATTATGACCTTGACGAAGTCTTTCATATTCTGCCTGACCTTTTTGATAAAAAGTGACATTTTCACTATTAACAAAATTAACTGGGCTAGTTGAGTCAACAGTCGGTTTCTTTTCTGGTAGAGGAGTTTTAGCAATTGGTGTAGCTAAAGAGTTTGTTACTACTTCCTTTTTTTCTGGTATTTCAGAACAACTTGTTAAACCTAAGCTTGTACTTCCTAAAGCAAGCAGTTTTATAAATTTACGTCTACTAGTAGGCTTTTTTTTATTTTTCATAGTTTGATTAGTTATTTTTATTTAGAAATAAGATAGTTAGTTAAGTAATAAAAATGTAGTTTTTGTTGTAGATATTTAAGCAATAAGAATTTAGCTAATAAGCTATTTGCAGCAAATAAAGCAGTTTTACATAAAATCATGTGGGTCAGCTAAATTATAGTGCAGATTTTTTGGGTAGCTGATTTCCAAAAACACTAAATTAAATAATTTGACTTAAGACTTTAGGCTTCCAAATTTTTATTGTCAAGAAAAAATTTGTTGTAAGTAGGAATTTTTCTTTCGCATCTTAGAATTCCTGGGATTCTTGCAAGCTTTTTTGATTAATTCATTCTTAAAAACAAAAATAAAATTAATAGCAATTTAGTAATATTTATGTCCCCAGTTTTATTTATATTTACAGTTTTGTTAATTGCTGTATTTAGCAGTACTACTTATACTAAATCTAAAGAACCAAAATATGAAACAGCGGTTAAATAATGAAAAACAAACTTTACTAAGGTTAAAGAAATTTTATGAGTATTATTACTAAATTTTTATTTAATATTAGCGTGATGGTAGAATGCTATATAGCTCATAAAATGGCTTTGAGAGCAGATTTTGGTGTGGCAATAATTGGTTTTAGTAATGATAGAGTCAGAACAACAACAAAAAAATAACGTTGAAAGTGACTACTAAGGCTAATCAGAATTTTAATTTTGGTACTATTTTTTGTTGTTAAGTATTTATAATTAATAGATTAAAAAAGTCGGATATGCTTGCACCATACAACACAAACTAATTACCATAATAGAACATCCAAAATAGCTGCTTAGGTTTTAGTTTAACGCATTTTTCAGGAGATACTTTAGTGAGTGTACTACATGGTTTTATTTATTCTACTCCTGGAGCGATGATCAACAAAGAAGATCGATCTGGTTTTTTTCATCGCCATAAAGTAAAGCTAGGGATTTTCCTGTCTGTCTTCTTCCATTTATCTTATTTTGGCTGGACATTTTATCAAGCTGTTTTTTCTCCATTTACTAATATTTCCATGATTGATGATGCTTACAATGAGATTAAATGGATTGAATTAACAAAATTGGCTAAACCCTTAAAATATCCGCCAAATATGCTAGTGGTTCCCAAAAAAGCTGTTCCATTAGATAAAATTGCTGAAGAATTAGCTAAAGAAGAAGAAAAAAAGAAGGAAGAAGCTAAACGAAAAGCAGAAGAGCGTAAGAAAAAGAAAGAAGCTAAAGAGCAAGAATTAGAAGAAACTGCAAAAGATAATGCTGAGGAGGAAACACAAAACACTGACTTAGCAAAAAATGAAGTGGAAGTTGTTGAAGAAAGTACGCCTACCCCAACCGGCCCGCCTAAATTTGGACAGATAAATGCTCGTCCTATTCGTGAAATTATGGGCAAGGTTTATAATATTTATAAAAGTGGCAATTTAGACATCCAAAAAGCTTTTTTCTCTGTCACAATTGGTTATGAAGTGGGAAAAGATGGCTCACTTTATGAGGTTAGAATTATAAAATCTTCTGGTTCAGAGCAACTTGATACGGCTGCAATTAATATTGCTAATGCAATTAGCGAGTCTCATGCATTGCTACCATTAACAGCACTTACAGCTAACACAGCTACTTTAGAGCTAGGAGATGAAAAAGCATCTTTTATTATTCGTGGACAAGCTGCTAACACAAGTATTGCTTCAGATTTAGCAAATCTTTTTAGCCAACAAGTTGCAGGGCTACGCTTGCTGCTTAGTTTTAAGAATCCAGAAGCAGCAATTTTGTTTTCACATCTAAAAATATCTAACCAAGGTAATGAGCTAATTGCTGATATGACTATGGCTAGACAAGAAGCCGATGAAATGATGCACCGAAATTTCCAGAAAAATAATCCTGTAGAAAATTCTGATCAAACACCAAATCCACCAAATCCAACTAATGATGACAAAGTTGAGTCTAAAGAAGAAAAGGGTGATGGCGGCCAAACAACTAAACTTGAATAGAATTTTGTTGTTTAATTCTTACTGTTTTGTGTTTTGTAAGAGGGGGGAAAATGATAACTAACAAAAAAGTAATAATCTCATTGCTATTTATAATGGTTTTTCTAGTACCAAATTTTTATGCTCAAAGTGGGCGAAAACGTCCAAATCAGCCTAATCAACCAAGTCAACCTAACCCCACTAAAACCACCGAACCAAAAACAACAAATCCAACTAATAGCAAAAATCCACCACCAGCAACAAACAAACCAACTGTCCCAGGAAGAGTTCTAGTTCCAGCAGGAGCAGCAATTGTTGCTCAAGAACATATTGGTGTAACTTCTCGCTATGTTTTTAAGAATGGTGTAACTGTTATTGTACGTGAAGATCATTCTGTACCTTTAGCGGCTGCAACTGTTTTAGTAAAAGGTGGCACAAGTGTAGAAACTGAAGATCAAGCAGGTGTAACTCGTGTAGTAGAAAGGCTTTTAACTGATTCTGCTCCTAATGAAGACGACCCATTAAAACAGCTTCGCAATTTAGGAGGAGTATTAAGCAGTAATACTAACTTTCAAGCAACTAATTATTCTTTACTTGGACAATCAGCTAATTTTACTAAGCTACTTGAAATGCTATTTCGTAACCTGCAAAAACAAAACTTTACAGATGAAGATTTTAGCCGTGCAGCAAAATTTGTTTTACAAACTAATAGCTATAAATTAGATGACCCTTTTAACTATAGCCAACAACGTATTGCAAAGGCTGCTTTTGACAATAATGCTAGCACTGGACTACTAGACGAAACTAAATTAATTACTAAAGAACAAGCTCAAAACTTTTATAATAACTACTATACGGGAAATAACTTAATTGTAGTTATTACAGGAGATATTACAGCAGATAATGCTCGTCTAGCGGCACAACAATTTTTAGGTGCTGTAAAGAGCGGAACAAATATTAGTAAGACTACGACAAAATCGGCTGAAGGTGCGCCAGTTCGCTACATTGCTGAACGGGCTGATATTAACCAAACCGTTGTATCTGTTGGCTATAGGGTGTCTGGTGTAAAAGAAACAGCCGTTTTTGAAGTTCTACAAGCCATTTTAACAAAAGGCCGAGGTGCTTTACTTCCACAATCTTTGCTTGATGCTTCTTTTGCTTCTAAAGTTGCGGCTGAGTATCTTACAACTAACAAAGGCGCACTCTTTACTTTCCAAATGCAAGTTGTTCCTAGCAAACTTGTAAAAGCAGAAAATGCTCTTTTTGAACAAATCGAAAACTTGCGTCGGATAATTTTATCCGCTGCTGAATTACAACGAGCTAAAGCTTTACTAGAGAAAGATTACTATGATAGCACTTTAGATTTAACTCGGCTTTCTACACAAATTGCCCTTGGAGAATTGCGAGGAAACTATAAGGATTTTGATAGCTATGTAAAAAGAATTAGGGCTGTTACTGGCGAACAAGTTCAAGAGTTAGCTGCACAGTATTTTAACTTTAGCACTTCTGTAGTACATGAGTATGAGCCAAATAATGCTCCATCACGTATTGTTGGAGCAGATCCTTTTTATACCCCAGATCGGTTTGATTCCTATATTAAAGTATTAGTACCAAATACCCATAAAGAATCTATTTCAAAAGATGAAATTAGCTATGCAACGGAAAAACCTTTAGCTAAACAGGGAAAAGATAGGTTTGAGCAAACAACAGAGGGTGGATTTATTCTAGAGTTACAGCCGCAACCAGCACGAGATTTTACCACATTGCGAGGGCCTCGTTCGATTGTCCGAGAAGATCCAGCAAGACCGCTAATTGCTATAGGTTTTTACTTTCAAGGTGGGCGACTAATTGAAAAAGATGATGTTGGGATTACCGAACTAATGTTGCGTACTATTTTACGAGGTACACAACGCCAAACTGGAGGCGAGCTAGCATTAATCTTAGAGCAATTAGGGGCAGAAGTAACAATCATCAATGAACCAGACTTTTTTGGCTATAACGTCGAAGTAATTTCACGTAATGCTGAACCTGCTATGAGGCTTTTAATTAATACAATTGAAAATGCTTTATTTGACAAAGAGGATTTTGCACGTGAAAAAGCTAGTCTTTTAGCAGCAATTCAAGCAAGTAAAGATGATAGTCTACAACTAGCAGCAAATTTAACTAATAGTTTGCTTTATAGTGGACATCCTTACGCTTTTTCTCAAATAGGGCTAGAAACATCTGTCTCAAGATTAAAGGAAGATGATGTAATTGAATGGTATAAAAAAACGGTAAAACGACAATTGCCCTTAGTTGTAATTGTTGGAGATACAGAAGGCTCTTCTTTAGTTGGTCGTTTGGTTGCAGATGGTTTTTCTCGTTCAGATGAAAGTTTAGATAAGGCTTTAGCTGTGCCTGTTGTAGCGGTACAAAATGCACCAGGAGAAAAGGCAGAAATTAAAGATAGACGACAAACTACACAAGTGCTTCAATTTAGCGGGCCAGAAGGGAAAAGCAATGATAATTATGTTTTAGAAGTGCTTCGCCAAATAATAGACGGCCCAGCTGGACGAATTTTAACAGCACTTCAACAACAACAACTTAGTTTTGAAATCAACACTGAAACTAAAATGCGTCAGCAACGTAGTGGCTTTTTGGTTACGCTTAACTCACCTGCTGACCAAGAACAAAAGGCACGAACATTAATAGAGACTGAGTTTAAGAAACTAGTTTCCAACCCAGTCACAGATCAAGAAGTAATGGCTGCGCGTAATTCTGCTGCTGCAGTGCTAGCTCAAAGACTTAGAGATCATAGCCAAAGAGCAATTACTTATGCTCGATATGCTTTTTATGGAATGCCTTTTGCAGATGTTGATAATGTGACAGAAAAAATTTTAGCTATAACCAAAGATGATGTTAAAAAGGTTGTACAAAATTACTTTTTAGTGGAAAAACGCGCCTTGGGTGTGATTCGTACCAAAGCCCAACCTTAAAAGCCTTGCCCTAAAGGGCAAGGCTAATATCAAAAGCCCCAATGGGGCTTAAAAGAAGTGAAAATAAACCTACAATGGTTGCATAGCGGCATTTGATAATAGACAAGTCCTTTAGGGCTTGGCTATAATTTCAAAATATCAAAATTACTTAAAACAAAAGGTTTAGAATTTATGAAAACCAAAAAAGTTTTTTCTTTATTAACCGCGATTTTACTTATACCAATACTATTAAGTATTTTAGCTAGTACAAGTTTTGCTCAGGATAAAAATCAAAAGCCAGAAGAAGTTCAAGAACAAAGTGGAACTCTTGATGCCGGTAAGATTACTAACATCACTTTGCCAATTATTGTTACTGATAAAGATGGTCGGTTTATTTCTAATTTAACAAAAGAAAACTTTGAAGTTTATGAAGATAAAAAATCCCAAAAAATCATTGACTTCCAAGCTGCAACGGAACTGCCGCTTTATATTGGTATTTTGATGGATACTAGCGGAAGCGTAAAAGGAAAAATTAAATTTGAGAAAGAAGCTACTCTAAGCTTTTTGCAAACAGTATTGAAACGCCGTAAGGATAAAGCACTGTTAGTAACTTTTGACTCTACAATTGCAATGCGTCAGGACTTTACTGATGACTTAAGTTTACTTACTAAAGCAATGGGGCCAGTAAAAGCTAGCGGTAATACAGCACTTTTTGACGCAGTTTATCAAGTTTGTGAACAAAAAATGTTTAATGTCCCTACACCTCGTAAAGTTCTTATTGTGATTTCTGACGGTTCAGATACAGCTAGTGAACGCACCTTAGACGAAGCCATTCAAATTGCACAACGCAACGAAGTAGTAGTATTTGGCATCAGTACCAAGGGCGCAGGCTTTTTTGGTATTGAAGGCGGCAATGTTGAAGGTGAGGACGACAAAGAACTACGTCGCTTATGTGAAGAAACAGGAGGAGAAATTGCTTTTCCTGGTAATTATTTAGATTTAGAAAGAGCATTTTCTAATGTTAACACCAAAGCAAGACGCTATTACTTAGTTGCTTATGAACCAGATGAACCAGATCGCCCAGGTTACAGAAAAATAGAAGTAAAGTTAGTTGGGCGTAAAGACTTAAAATTACGTACTCGTAAAGGTTACAATGTGATTAAACGCGGAACTAATACGGCTGCTGGTCAAATTCCAGCCGGCAAATAGGGGTATTTATGAAAAAGCTTTGTGTATGGTGGACAATAATTTTAACTTTGTTGGTTTTTATTCCACTACAATTAACGGCTCAAACACCTCAAGATAAAAATAAGCCCCCTGCGAGCCAATCAGAAGACGAGGATGGAGTCTTAAAAGTTACTACAGATCTAGTCACCGTCCCTTTTAGTGTTACAGATAAAAAGAATCGATATATTACGGATCTAAAAGCAGAAGACTTAGTAATTATGGAGGATGGCAAGGCCCAAGAAGTATTTTCTTTTACAAAAGAAACAGATCTACCACTTACTTTTGCTTTACTTTTAGATATTAGCGGAAGCCAAGAATTTACCATTGGAGCGCAAAAAGACGCAGCACTAAAGTTTTTAGAAAAAGTTATTCGTGTGGAACGGGATTTAGCTTCTGTAGTCACTTTTCGTAAAGATGTAGAAATGTTGCAAAGCCTTACTTCTAATGTAAATCAAATTCGCCGTGCATTAAATAATGTTAGGTTTAATGCTAGCACTTCTGGTTATGGTACACCTCCAATAGGTGGGTCTGATTTTGTAGGAACTTCACTTTATGATGCTGTATTTGTTACAGCAGATGAGCTTTAGGTAAAGAAGCTGGTAGACGAGTAATTATTTTATTAACAGATGGCCGTGACACAACTTCAACATATTCAATGAAAAAGGCTATTGAACGCTCTTGGCGATCAGAAGTTTTAATTTATGCTATTGGTATTGCAGGACGTGGACAATATGGAGGCAGCGTTTTTAATGAAGATGTAGACAAAGGCACACTCCAAAAAATGTGTGAAGAAACAGGAGGCCGCTTTTTTCTTCCTAGAAATGAAAATGAGTATGATCAAGCGTTCCGCCAAATTGAAGATGATTTAAGACAACAATATATTCTTTCTTATTCTCCAACGAATGAAGCCCAAGATGGAAGCTTTCGTAATATTGCTGTAAAAGTTACTCGAAAAGATAGTAAAGAATTAAAAGTTCTTTGTCGTCGTGGTTATTATGCTAAAAAGACTAGTTAGTTGGAATTGATTTTGTTTAACCTTGACGGGTTAACCCGCCAAAAATTTTTCTGAAGGGATAATTTATGAGAAAGTTTTTTTTATCTGCTCTAATAATAGCTTTGACTATTACCACCGCTTATAGTGGACTAAACTTCACCGGCGGGTTAAATGTTGCAACTAGTGCTAATGCTACACTTACTGCCCCAGAAGTTTTAGCACAAGTGCCAAATTCAGATTTTGTTGTACTTTTTGACTTAAATAGATTTCTTAGTACAAAGTTAATGGATTCTATTTTAAGTGACCAAAATTCTAGGGCAGAGTTTGAAAAATTTGAAAGAGAAGCTGTTAATTATGGTCTAAACCTTCGCCAAATACAGCAAATTGCTGTTGGTTTTGATATGGAACCATCAGGCAAAGACCCTAAGTTTTGTCTTGTAATGACTGGTGGAATAGATCGAGAGAAAATTTTATCTAGTATAGCTGCCAATTTAGATAAAGTTGGAGTAGATGCTGAACAATATCAAGGTAAAACTATTTATTTAGTTACAGATAAAACTAAGAAGAATGCAAAACCAAGTGATAGAGTAGCTGCTGCTTTTCTTAGCCCTCAGTCAGTAGCAATTGGTACTATAGAAAAAATCAAAGATGCTGTTGATTTACAAAATGGCAAAGGTAAAAGCGTTTCTGCTAACCAAGAATTAAGTAATCATATTAATAGCACTAATACTTCTGCTATACTTCGTTTTGCAGGTGCTATATCAGAAAAAGTTACTAATCCATCAACCCCAAATAAAAAGTCACAACCATTAACCAATGATGATTTATCTAGCAGTTCAAAAGCAGAGGATTCAAGCCCATTTGGTAATGTAGACAAACTAGTTCAAGCTATTCGTGGTGGGTATGGATCTTTAGATTTTGTTTCTGGTGTGCAAATGGATACTACTTTATTAATTCGCACTGAAACAGAAGCTAAACAAATTTCTGATGCCTTAAATGGTTTATTATTCTTAGGTCGTAGTGCGTTACAACAAGATCCTAAACAAGCAAGTTTTGCTAAAGTGTTAGACAAAGTTATAATAACTGGTGGATTAAAAGATGTTCGCCTAAATATTGATATACCAGAACCTTTGCTAAACGAATTAATTAAAACCCTAAATTCTAAACCTTCAAAAAGCTCTACACCTAAGCTTGAGCAATAATTAGGTTTTTTGAAACTAAATACAGCGTAAATAACCTAATATTTACGCTGTATTAAAGCTCTAGCCCTAATGAACGAATAAAATCTAAGTTAAAAATTTCAATAATGGAAGTACGAACAATACGACGTTGGCTTAAGGCTTTTACCATTTGTTGCCCACCAGCAGGGTTCATTGTATGAATAATTATTAAGGCTTCATCATTAGGCGTTTTATTAGTACCTAAAAAATGGGCCACCTCAAAACCTGTCCCTGAAGCAATCCAATCATTGTCATGCTCGGTTAGGTCATGATCTAAGCAAATTAAATCAAACTTTTCTTGTGCAAGTATTTGGTTGGCTTCTTGAGAGTCAGCCGAGTGGGTGAGAGAGTGGTTTTGAAATAAAAGGCGAAATTTTTCGACTCTTTGAAAACTATCTTCTAACAAAAAAACTTTCATGCTATTAATAAAAACACATAAACCGAACTTGTTAATAAAATAACAAATTCAGTTAACTTACTTAATCTACTTTTACAGTATCAATAATACCAACGATTGCCGCATCAACAGGACAATCTTTTAAGCCATGAGCTAGACGGGCAGAGCTTCCTTGGACTATTAAAACATGCTCACGAAATCCAGCCCCTACCGTGTCAATTGCTACCAAAAAGCCCGACTCATCTCGTCCCTGTACATCAATAGGACGGACAATCAACAGTTTTTTACCTTCTAAACGAGGATCCTTTTTAGTAGCAACCACCGTTCCCCAAATTCTAGCTAATATCATAATCTTTATTTACGTCGGGATTCATGACTTACAGGTAAAGCTTCATTAACGCTTTGGTGTGGACGTGGAATTACATGCACGCTAATTAATTCACCTACACGACGGGCAGCAGCAGCACCTGAATCAGTAGCAGCTTTTACTGCCGCAACATCACCGCGTACAATGGCGGTAACGAGTCCTGCACCGATTTTTTCATAACCAACTAAGGTGACATTAGCAGCTTTTACCATAGCATCAGCCGCTTCAACCATTGCTACTAATCCTTTTGTTTCAATCATTCCTAGTGCTTCCATAAATATTGGTATTACTCCTTATTTATTAATAATTTTTCTTAACTTAATCTCTCTAAAGCTGACTCTGTAGCACGTTTAATTAGTTCTACTAATTCGCTACGTGTTAAGGTAATTGTCTCATCACAAGATGATTTTTCATCGTGCTTATTGTTGTCTGACAAAAAACCACAAGCTTGACAACGCATATCCTTAGACATATAACCGGCTTGCTCACGTAGTTCAATTAATTTATTAACTTCTTCTTTGCCTATTTCATTTTCTCGGCCTAAAATTTTAGCAACCAAGCTAATTTTAGCAAAATGTTCTAAAGTTTCCATTCGACCAAAAGCAGATTCTAGCGTACTTCCATAAGCTACCGCGCCATGATTAGCCATAAGCAAAGCATCGTGGTTTTTTACAAATGGACGCATTGCATCGGTTAATTCATCAGTTGATGGAGTACCATAACCTGCTAAAGGAATACAACCTAAAGTAAGTATTACTTCTGAAATCAAAGCCTTATCCAAAGCATAACCAGCAGCAGCATAACCTGTACCACAAGGCGGATGGGCATGTACAACAGCATTAACATCTGGGCGGATTTGGTAAATCAGCAAGTGCATAGAAAGTTCTGTTGAAGCATTATGAGTTCCAGCTATTTTTGTTTGTCCATCAGGCGACATTTTAACAATCATATCTGGAGTTAAAAAGCCTTTGCAAACCGAACGAGGGTAGTAAGTATACCATCAGGCACACGGACACTAACATTGCCATCTCCGGCAACAATCAACCCACGTTCATAAAGACGGCGGCCTATTTCTACTATATGTTCTTTATGCTCTTGTTCGGATTTCATAAATGTTTTTAAGAAGCGTTATTATAGCCTGGGCCTAGCCTTATCACAAAGCCATCTATACGGTAGATAATAGATTTATTTACAAATATTTATTTTCTTACTTCTGTATTATTTTTCTACTACAGCCGAGGCTACTAAAGAATGAGATAGGCTATCAAAAGAAACTGTTAAATCTAAAGTTTTAAGCTTAACATCTTCAGGAACCGAAAATTGCATTGGAGCAAAATTTAATACTGCTTTTATCCCTAGTGTAACTACTTGATCTAAGACTTTTTGAGCTACTGATGCTGGGACTGCTAAAACGATGATGTCAATACCAGACTCTTTTATTACTAATTCTAGGGTTTCTATATCTAAAATCTTAATTCCACGTTTGGTTGTGCTATTAATTTTTTGTGGATCATTATCAAAAAGTGCAACTACACTATAATTAGTTCCAATAAACCCTTCATATTCAGCTAGTGCCATTCCTAAATTACCCGCACCGATAATTCCTATTTGATGTGGATGATCTAGTCCCAAAATAGACCTTAAATATTTGCGTAAATTTTCTATGTCATAACCTACACCACGAACGCCAAACTCACCAAATTGTGCTAAATCTTTACGGATTTGTGCTGAATTAAGATTAAATTGATTAGCAAGTTCTTGCGAGGAAATTTGCTTAATACCATTACTAGCAAGGAGGTCTAAACACCTAAGATAAACCGACAAACGATCTATTGTTAGTTCAGAAATTTTTTCTGTTTTCATAAAAACAATTTTAGTGATTTAATAGCATTTACAGAACTTATTATTTAAGAAAGCAAGATTTTAATACATTGTTGGTTGAAATAAATAGCCAAGGAAAACTATTTGCTGTTGAAAGTTAGATAAATAGTTATTTATCAACTAATTATCCTTCCCATTCGATTTCTCCAATATCACCCAAGTCAATTTCATTTGTTCCACTCTCTTCTATAGTATCGGTTCGTCTAGGAACATAAATAGAGCGTACATACTCTTCTAAATCAGTGCGTTTAACTTTCCAGCCATGTCCTTTAAATAGACCTCGCAGTTTACCTTTTTTTAAGTCCTCACGTAGTTCTTTTTCAGGTATATGAGTTAAGATGGAAACTTCTTCTACCGTCAAAATTAATTTTGCGGCAGCTTCTACAGCAGATATTGATGTTTTAATGCTTTCTTTGGTGTTTGTACTACTTTTAGCTTCTTCTTTAAGAATTTCCTTAGCTTCCAATGTAATAGGTAAAGGGCGAAAAGGCTCTTCTACTAACTCTATTGCTGATGCTGCAACTATAGGTTGTTCTAAAATTATAGTTGGTGGTTGTGGGGGAGGTTCTTCTAATGGTGGAAAAGCAGATGATTTTACTACAGGAAGTTCTTCATTATTTTCCCTTGCGGCCTTAATTCTTTCTAACTCAGTAAGTGGAAAGTAGGCTGTATAACCACCATGATATTTTTCTTATAAACTGTAATGATTTTGTCTTTGCTAGAGAGTCGTTGGAGCGGTTTTTCTGAAACGTCTAGAATTTTGGCAGCTTCTTTTTTAGAAACTAGCCCTGTTAAATCGCTATCTTCTAAATCTGTGTCAAATTTATTTTCTTCCATTTTTTTCTACTCCCAATCTTTATTAAACTTTATGATAGCTTTTGTCCAAGTATTTGTCCAAGCGTGGATTTTAATTATAAAATTGCTAGCAAAACTTAAAAAATTTTGTTTTATAACTAGAAGTAAAAAAAGCTTTTCTGCGTTTGAAAAAATTTGTTTTGAGGTCTAACCAAATAACAAAAAGCGATCAATTCAAGATTATTTGCTCTTAATCACAGCGAACAATCAGGTTAAAAGACTCCCATATGAGTTAAGAAAAATGCTAGTGTTAAATAAATCAAACAAAATTTAATTAATACTTAATCAACAAGGTCATAAATCTATGAGTCAACAAAACGAAATGGAAGTAGCAACATTGGGCGGCGGTTGTTTTTGGTGTGTTGAAGCTGTTTTTCAAGAATTAATGGGGGTAAAAAGTGCTATTTCAGGCTATGAAGGTGGTGCAACACTTAACCCTACTTATAAGCAAGTTTGTAGCGGAACAACTGGACATGCCGAAGTTGTCCAGGTAACTTTTGATCCAAAGGTAGTTTCATTTAAGGAAGTTCTTCAGATTTTCTTTACTGTTCATGACCCAACTACGTTAAATCGCCAGGGAATGGACGCAGGCACTCAATATCGTTCAGTAATTTTCTATCACAATGAAACACAAAAACAAATTGCTCAACAAGTAATTAAAGAACTAACAGAAGAAAAAATTTGGGACGATCCAATTGTTACAGAAGTATCACCTAGTACAAGCTTTTATCCGGCTGAGGATTATCACCAGGAATATTTTAAGTACAACACCTATCAACCCTATTGTTTAGGCGTAGTTGCACCAAAAGTTATGAAGTTTCGCAAACAATTTAAGGATAAATTAAAGAAATAGTTTTTATGGGTTTTTAGCTAATTAAGCCTAGTTTTTTTTTGTAACTCAGTAAAACGAGGGTGTCCTTCTAATGCTTCATAACGTCGATCAGACTTTACCCAAAGTAACCAGTCTGATCGCTCAGGATAGGCTTTTTCTAACCAATCTAAAGCTTGTTCAGGCTCTTCAAGCCCAATATAAACAAGACCCATAGCAGCAGCCGAGACATAAGTAGTTTTTGACATTTCTTTTAGCTCGTCAATTATGCGTTCTGCTCCAACTCTATCGCCAGACATAGCTAAAACATTTCCAAGTGCTGCAATAAACCCAGGATTATTACCAGCTTTTTTAATTGCTGTCTGAAATGATTCTATTGCCTTATCAAACCTCCTTTGATGTTGATAAACTAGCCCAAAACTAAAATAAAGCGGTGGAAATTTTCATCCATTGCTAATGTTTCTTGAAATTGTTTAAGTGCTTCATCTCCTTTACCAGAACATAAAAGCACCATTCCTATACCTTGATTAATTGGTATAGAAAAACTATCCAGCTTAAGAGCTATTTTCATTTCATCCATTGCTTGATCAAAATGCCCTAACATAGTCAAATACCAACCATACCATTGATGAGCCGTAGCATATGAAGGATTAAGCTCTATTGCTCTAAGAAAGTCTTTTTCTGCTCCTTCCCAATCCCAATCATAACGATATTTGATCATTCCTAATGAAGTATATGCTTCTGCTGATTGTTCATCTATTTCTAATGCTTTTAGAGCAGCTTGTTTTGCTTTAGGGAAATATTGGTCTGCTGGAACAGCACCATAATTGCCTAACAAAGCATAACAGTCAGCTAACCCTGCATAAGCATTAGCACAAAGCGGATCCTCATCTAATGCTTGATTAAAACTAATTGCTTTTTTTATAGCTTCTTGACTACGCTTATTCCAGTAAAATCGACCCTTAAGATAAAGTTGATAGGCTTCACTATTTTTAGTTTGGCGTTTTGCTAGCTTTTTCTTTTCTGAACCACTTAACTTAACTTTTAACTTTTCAGCAATTTCTGTAGCAATTTCCTCTTGTATTAAAAAAATATCTGTAAGCTTACGCCGGTACTGTTCTCCGTATATTTGTGAATTATCAGCAACATTAACCATTTCTATTCTGACATTTAATACTTCCCCATGCATCATTACACGACCTGTTATAAGAACTGAAACATCTAGCTCTTGCCCTATTATCTGTAAATTGCTTTGACGCTCTTTATAAAGAAATACTAC